>JAGVPN010000462.1 GCA_020052215.1 Syntrophobacterales bacterium | reverse complement strand
GGTGCCCGGGGCATTCGCCGCCCCGGAGCCGCCGGCCGGAGCGGTCAAGGCCGCGGCCATGCCCAAACGCAAGCTGGGCAAGACCGGGGTGGAGGTGTCAACCCTCAACCTGGGGGGCATGTTCGACACCATCAACAATCAACTGCTCCTCAAGCAGGCGATGAAATGGGGCGTCACCTATTGGGACACGGCCGAGTCCTACGGCAACGGCCTGAGCGAGGAGGGGATGGGACGCTTCTTCGCCCGCAACCCCGAGGCCCGCAAAGAAATCTTCCTGGTCACCAAGCTGGTTCCCAAGGAAGGCAACCTCACCGAGCGCTTGAACAAGGGTCTGAAAAGACTGCAGACGGACCACGTGGATCTTTTCTTCATCCATGCCATCACCGGCATCAACGACATGACCCCGGCCATTAAGAAGTGGGCCGCGGAGATGAAGCAGGCCGGCAAATTCAAATTCTTCGGCTTCAGCACCCATACCAACATGGCGGATTGCCTCTCAGGCGCGGCCAAGCTGGACTGGATCGACGCAGTGATGTTCACCTACAACTTCCGGGTGATGCAGGAGCCCAAGTTGAAAGCCGCCTTGGACGCCTGCGAGAAGGCCGGGATCGGGTTGGTGGCCATGAAGACCCAGGCCGGCGGCCCCGGGGCCAAGAAGACTGCCAGCGAGGCCAAGCTGGAAATGGTCGACCGCTTCCTGAAACGGGGTTTTACGGACAAGCAGGCCAAGCTCAAGGTGGTGTGGGATAACCCCCAAATCGCCAGCCTCTGCTCCCAGATGCCCAACTTGACCATCCTCTCGGCCAACGTGGCCGCGGCCCGGGACCAGGTCAAACTGGCCCGGGAGGAGTTCGAATCCCTGCGCCAGTATGCCCTGGAGACCCAGGCCGACTACTGCGCCGGCTGCGGCCACCTCTGCCAGGAGGCCGTGGGCGGGGCCGTGCCCGTGAACGAGGTCATGCGCTCCCTCATGTACCACCGGTATTACGGCGAGCCGGAGTTGGCCCGGCAGACCTTCGCCGGGCTGCCCGAAGAGATTCGGCAGCGGTTGACCGCGGTGGACTACTCCCGGGCTGAGCAGGCCTGCCCCCAGAGGTTGGCCATCGCCCGGCTCATGCGCCAGGCCGTGGAGGTGTTGGCCTAGAACTGTCAATAGACAGTTTATGAAACGGTCAGGCCGGGGCCGGATGGCGTCGGTCCAGGCGGGCGACGCATTCGATGTGGGCCGTGTGGGGGAAGAGATCGAAGGGTTGGATAGTCAGGATGTCGTAGCGATCCTGGAGGAGGGCCAGATCCCGGGCCAGGGTGGCGGGGTTGCAAGAAACCGCGATAATCCGCCGGGGGGACAGTTCTCGGAGGGCTTGGATCACCTGGGGATGCATGCCGGCCCGGGGCGGGTCGGTGATCACCACATCGGGGAGCCCCTGGTGAAGGGCGCCGGCTCGCAGGGTTTCCCGGATAAGGTCTTTCAAATCGCCCGCCAGGAACCGGCAATTTTCCAGGCCGTTGAGTCGGCTATTGATGTAGGCATCATTCACGGCTGCCGCCACCAGTTCAAATCCCACCACCCGGCGCACCTTAGAGGCCAGGGACAGGGCGATGCTGCCGGCCCCGCAATAGAGATCCCAGACGGTCTCTTCGCCGGTGAACTCGCCCAACCGGCTGATGGCGTTATATAAACCTTCCGCGGCCGCGGTATTGGTTTGCAAGAACGAGTTGGGCGAGATCCGCAAGCGCAGATCGCCGAGTTGCTCTTCGATATATCCCGGTCCCCACAGGGTGCGGCTGGACTCGCCTTGGGCCACCTGGGCTTTTGTCCGGCTGCGGGAATGCACCAGGCTGGTGATGACCGGGAAGCGGGCCACCAGATGGTCGGCCAGGGCCTCCACTGCGGCCGGGTCGCCCTGATCGGTGGTGATGAGGTGCACCAGCGTCTGGGCGGTGCGCTTGCCCTCGCGCAGCACCAGAAATCGCCAGAAGCCCCGGTGGGTGCGCCTATTATAGGCGACCAGGCCGCTTTGGCCGCACCAGCGGCGCACCTCGGCCACGATGGCCGTGGACCCGGGGGATTGCAGAAAGCAGTGCTCCAGATTAAAGATTTGGTCGCTTTCGGCCCCCACATGCAGCCCCAGGGCGCAGACGCCGCCAGCCGCGCGGGTCCCTTCGACCAGACCTTCAGAAGGCCGCCAGGGCCGGGGAGCAAAGGCGAACTCCATTTTGTTGCGATAATACCGCTGGTCCGGTGAGGCCACCGTGGGCAGGATATCGCCGGCCTTAAGTCCCGCCAGATGCTGGAGGCTTTCCTCGACCTGGATCCTTTTCCAGTGCAACTGCTCCTCATAGTGGAGATCCTGCCATTGGCAGCCGCCGCAGAGGCCAAAATGGGGGCAGAAGGGCGGGGCATACGCCGGGGATTGCTCCAGGAGCTGCACTACCATGGCTTCGGCGAACCGTGATTTTTTCCGGGTAATCCGCACGCGCACCTTCTGCCCGGGGACGGCGTGATCCACGAAGACCACAAAACCACCCACCCTTCCTAAGGCTTTCCCGCCAAAGGCCAGCTTTTCGATGCACAGATCTACTTCCGCTCCCGTGGACAGCGAGGGGAAAGCGGCCGGTTCGTGCGCCGGGGACATGTCAAGCAACCTGCAGAGAGCTGATCAAGGCGCTTTGCCCCCGCCGGCTTTTTCCGGCATAACCTGCACCGGGGCCAGGCCTTCGGAAAAGGGGCCGGCTTCCAGGAACTTGGGCTCAATGACGACCTTACCGGTTTGGTCAATGTAGCCGTGCATTCCACGATTATCTTCTAGGTGCGACAACCCTTCGGAAAAGGAGCCGGCAAACCGGAATTGGGCCGGGATCACCACCTTGCCGGACAGATCAATGAAACCGGTTTTCTCATCGACTTCTATGGTGGCGAGCCCTTCGGAAAACTCGCCGACATAAGTGAACCGCGGGGCAATGACCACCTTCCCGGTTTTGTCCATGAAGCCCATCTCCATCTTGCCCTCCTTGCTCCGATGGGGTGAGACATGGAATGCGGCCCGCCCTTGGGAGAAATGACCGAACCGGTAAAAGCCCGGCCGGTCCTTAATGACCACCTGTCCCTGCTTGTCAATAACCGCCGAGTCGTCACCGATTTGCACCGTTGCCAATCCCTCCCTGAATTCAGACGCCTCGTCGAACCGGGGCGGGATCACCATAGTCCCCTTCCGGTCGATATAGCCCCATTTTTCCCAGTTAGCGCCACTTTCCTCTCCGCGTTGAACTGCGGCCAAGTCTTCGGAAAAGTCGGTGGCATCCTGAAACTGCGGCGGGATGACCCAGTCCCCTTGCTTATTGATAAAGCCAATTTTTTCTCGATTCGGGTCCACGGTCGCCTGGGCCAGTCCCTGAGAGAAATCCAGGACCCCGGTAAATTTCAGGGGGATAACCTGGTTGCCGCTCCGGTCAATAAACCCGAACAGGCCGTTCTCCCTGACCAGGACCACTGCCAGACCTTCGGAAAAATCTCCGATAGATCTGGACCATTTTCTGATGTGCTGGCGGATGAACTGCGGCTGGATAACCACTTTCCCGGTTTTATCGATGTAGCCATGCTTGCCATCAATCCTCACAATAGCCCGGCCTTCGGAAAATTTTCCGGCCCCGTCAAACCGGGGAGGGATGACGATTTTGCCTGTCCGGTCGATATAGCCGTATTTGGCGCTGGACTTTATCCTTTGCAATTCCCTGGCTTCCGCCTCTGGCCCCGAGGCTTTTGTCGCCGCGCTCAAACCCTGATCCCGGGCCGCCATTTCCTGGGCGCCATTTCCCAAGGCCGGCGCCAGCAGCGCCATGAACAGGAAAAGCACAACTTTAATCATGGTAAGCCTCCCTGAGGATTCTTCGCCGCGTAAGCAATCCCTCGCAGAATTTATAGACTGTTATGCTAAGGATAAAGAGCATCTTCCTTAGCAAAAACCTTACCGGACACCGCTGATGAAATCCAAGATATTTCTTTACCCGCGCACAAATTTTTAAAGTCCCCCTTGACAAATTATACATCTGTAACAAGTTAAGCACATGTTACACGATACGCATAAATGGCTCCTCTTTTTCTGCACGGTCCCGGCCAAACCGGGAAACCTGCGGGTTAAGGTGTGGAGACGACTTCTCAAAATAGCCGCGGCCTGAGCCATCGGTTACATCAAGGCGGAGGTGGCCATGGGCATCCCGGTGAACCTCAGCGGCAAGAGCATCTACTTTGACCGGCCTACTGCGGCCAAGCATTAAGGTGATTTAGAAGCTTTATGCCCCTGCTGAATCAATATAATTCTCTGTGCGCCGTGGGGTTTCTGGCCCGGTTTTCCTATGCCCTGGCCCGGACCCCGGTGCTTCCCTTGTTCGCCCTCTATTTGGGGGCCGGGCCCGAGGCCATCGGCCTGGTCGTGGGCATCTCCACCGTCACCGGCATCTTTTTCAAGCTACCCGCCGGCGCCCTCTCCGACCTCATTGGCCGCAAGAAGACTCTGCTGGCGGGCCTGGTGGTCTTCGCGGTCATACCTTTCACCTACCTTCTGGTGGGTAACTACCAGATACTCATATTGATCCGGTTCCTGCACGGCTTCGCCACCGCCATCTATGGGCCGGTGGCCATGGCGGTAGTGATGGACGCCGCGGGGGACAGAAAAGGGGAGATGCTCTCCTGGTTTTCCTCAGTCACCATTATCGGCAACCTGGTGGGGGCCCCGGTGGGCGGGTTTATCCTCTATCGCCTGGCCACCGGCGCACCCTCGCTCTTGGATTTTCAGGTAGTTTACCTGGCCAGCGGGGTGGCCGGTTTCCTTTCCTTGCTCCTCGCCTTGACCATCTTGCGGGGAAAGGAGACCGTGGAGAGGAGTAAGGGGCTCAGAGAGTCTCTGGGCCGCTTCGCCGCCGGGATCAAAGAAGTGCTCAGCGACCGGCGGGTGGTGGCCACCTCCTCCATGGAAGGCCTCCAGAACCTGACGGTGGGGGCGCTGGAAGCCTTTCTCCCCATTTATGCGGTGACGGTGGCGGGGTTGAACGAATTCCAGGCGGGCCTCCTCTGGGGGGTCCAGGTCCTGGTGACCATCCTGTCCAAGCCCCTCATGGGCCGGACTTCCGACCGGTACGGCCGGCGACCCTTGATTAATGCGGGCATGGTCCTGTGCGCCCTGTCCTTTGGGGCTATTCCCCTGCTGCACAACTTTTACCTGCTCCTGATCACCGCCACCTGCTTCGGGCTGGGCGAGGCCCTGGTGACTTCGTCTTCCGCGGCGCTGGTGGCCGACATCTGCCAGCAGCGGCACTTCGGTGCCGCCATGGGCGCCTTCGGCACCATTTTCGACGTGGGGCACGCCGCGGGGCCCATCGTCGCTGGAGTGCTTCTGGCCCGGATGGATTACCTCCCGGCATTTTGGATCATGGGAGCCCTTTTGCTGGCGTCCATCCCGGTTTTCCTGATGAGCGTGACTCACGAAGGAGGCGCTACGCCGTAATAAGCGTCGTGAAATTCAGAGATATCTAGTTTTGACGCTTAAAGAAAGCTAATCCAAAACAAATTGCTTGACGCAAAAAGGAGGAACCATGAAGAAGAAACTCACCACTAACGCCGGCGCCCCGGTGGTCGACAACCAAAACATTATGACCGCGGGACCGCGCGGCCCGGTGTTGCTGCAGGATGTCTGGTTTCTGGAAAAGCTTGCCCACTTTGACCGGGAGGTAATCCCTGAACGCCGCATGCATGCCAAGGGGTCCGGCGCCTACGGCACCTTCACCGTCACCCATGACATCACCCGCTATACCAAAGCCAAGATATTCTCCGCGGTGGGCAAGAAGACCGATCTCTTTATCCGTTTTTCCACGGTGGCCGGAGAGCGTGGCGCGGCCGACGCCGAGCGCGACATCCGGGGCTTCGCGATGAAATTCTATACCGAAGCAGGCAACTGGGATCTGGTGGGGAACAACACCCCCGTCTTCTTCCTGCGCGATCCGCTCAAATTCCCCGATCTCAACCACGCGGTTAAGCGGGACCCTCGCACCAATATGCGCAGCGCCCGCAACAACTGGGACTTCTGGACCTCGCTGCCCGAGGCGCTCCACCAGGTCACCATCGTCATGAGTGACCGGGGCATCCCCTGTTCCTACCGCCATATGCACGGCTTTGGCAGCCACACCTTCAGTCTCATCAACGCCAAGCACGAACGGTACTGGGTCAAGTTTCACTTCCGCACCCAGCAGGGAATCCGCAACCTCACCGATGCCGAGGCGGAGGCCATCATCGGCAAGGACCGGGAGAGCCACCAGCGTGACCTGTATGAAAGCATCGAGAAGGGCGACTTTCCTCGCTGGACCATGTTTATTCAGGTGATGCCGGAAAAGGACGCGGCCACCTGCCCCTACCACCCCTTTGACCTCACCAAGGTCTGGTTCCACCAGGATTATCCCCTGATGGAGGTGGGTGTCCTGGAACTGAACCGCAACCCGGAAAACTATTTTGCCGAGGTCGAACAGTCGGCTTTCAACCCGGCCAACATCGTGCCCGGCATCGGCTTTTCACCCGACAAAATGTTGCAGGGACGTCTGTTTTCCTACGGCGATGCCCAGCGTTACCGGCTGGGGGTGAACCACCACCTGATCCCGGTCAATGCCTCCCGCTGCCCGTTCCACAGCTACCATCGCGACGGCGCCATGCGGGTTGACGGCAATTATGGCGGCACCCTGGCCTACGAACCCAACAGTTACGGCGAGTGGCAGCAGCAGCCGGATTTTGCCGAACCGCCTCTCAGCCTGGAAGGGGCCGCGGACCACTGGAATCATCGCGAAGACACCGACTACTACTCCCAGCCCGGCAAACTCTTCCGCCTGATGAGCGCCGAGGAGCAGGCCCGGCTGTTTGCCAACACCGCCCGGGCCCTGGGCGAGGCGCCCCGGGAGATCAAGATCCGCCACACCGGCAACTGCCTGAAAGCCGATCCAGCCTATGGCCATGGGGTGGCCGAGGCCCTGGGCATCCCCTTAAGCGAAGTCCCTATAGGAGCATAACGCGTCCCCAGGACAGGCAGATATTTTCAGGGGTTGCCCCAGAGCGCCAGGGAGGTCACTTCGGAGCCAGCTTGTAGGAGCAGGCTGCAAAACGTCTTATACCAAGTTGCCGTCATAGAGGTAATTCTGGCTTTATGGTCGCAACCCCCGTCGGGGCGGTGAGCGCACCGCCCCGACAATTCGGATTATCGCGTTTGCCATAAATTCCTTCCGTCTGGAGGTTCTTAAATCTGCCTAAATCACCCTTTTTCAAAGGGGGACTTTAACAACAATTCCTTGTAGTTCCCCCCTTTGGTAAAGGGGGGCAGGGGGGATTATCAAGGAGCAGGTCATCTACTTCAGAGTGTTTCAGAACCTCGAGGAGGTAGGACGGCGGTCAGGTGCTTTGTGGATACCTATAACCGGGAGTGCCTGGCGAAAAAGTCCGGCTTTACAAGCCCCCGCCAGGCCAGGGCCAAGTGGCTCGCCCAGGACTCACTCCCTCGGGGGGCCTAAGAAATATTGGTGTATATAAAACCGGATGCGATATAATAAAAAATAGTTGCGATGAGGAAAAAAACAAGTACCGGATAATTCGCTAACAGAAAAGCAGAATTGAATACGGCCTCCGGGGCCGGGATATGAAGGCGGCCCAATTGCAAGGAGCATACGGTCGGCACTCAGGGACGAGTCTAGCCACGCTCCACGTGACGGCGTGGTGTCGCTGCTGCTGAGTATTCTTTCCGATCTCCGAAGTTTCCTGGCAAAGGCGATTCTTGATGCTTTGGCCTCCCCACTCCTTGTGATAAAGACCGCATAACTAATTTGAGGCCAGGCGGTCTGGAACAACCCCCCAAAAAAAGTGGATGGAAGCCCTGGAATGTACCTCAAACTTTCACGCTATCTGGTGGTTACTGACCCGATCCCCAGCCACTTGGACGGCCGAGGCCGACGCCTACTATTGGGGACCCGTACGGGTGCAGTCATCGCGGTGGACCTCCCATGCTGGGATTCCCTCTCGGATGGAAATTTTGGCGACCTCCCATTGCCCTTATTTGGACAACTCAAGGATTCCAGAATTATCGTCAATTCCCAGGAAGATGAACTGGCAGCCGTCTTGGGTGAAAACCGGGAAGCCGCGGCAAACACCGGCAGGCTTTTTGTGGCAATTCAGCCCACCGCGGACTGCCAGTTTGCTTGCGAATACTGCGGCCAGGCCCACCGCCACAACCAGCTGGGTGAGGACGACCAGTGGAAGCTGGTGCAGCGGCTGCAGGATAAGCTCCATAGCGGCAGGTACTCTGAGCTTAAGGTCGGCTGGTTCGGCGGCGAGCCTCTCCTGGCGATGGATATCATCCGGGAATTAACCCCCAGGTTAAGAGCTATAGCGGCCGCTGCCGGCTGCACTTACCAGGCGGAGATTGTGACCAATGGGCTGCTTTTGGCCCCCAGGACGGCGGGGGAGCTTTGCCATGAACATGCCGTCAGGGAAATTGACGTCACCCTGGACGGCATCGACATATTTCATGACCAAAGACGGGTCGGTAAGGACGGCATTCCTACCTTCCGGAGAATATTTAATAATGTCGTTGACCTGGCACGCCGCGCAGACCTGGAAGAGGTAAATCTCAGAATCCGATGCAATGTGGACCATAATAACCGTGACGGCGTTACCCCGATGATTCAGAGGCTGGCGGATTACCGGCTTCATGAACGGCTTCAGAGGCTTTACATGGTGCCGGTGCACCCTTGGGTCAACGATCATCGCGGCCTGCCCGTGAGCCCCGAAACCTATGCCACCTGGGAGATACCCTGGTTGTTGCAGATGAAGCATCTGGGCTTCAATAACACAGATTTAATCCCCCCACGCCTTCCCATTATCTGTTTTGCGGTGGAGCCCGAGGCCGAAAATGTGGATGCCTTCGGCAACCTGTTTAACTGCTCGGAGTTCAGTTATGTTCCGGACTATGAGCAGCCTGCGGCTGCACCGGGAATTATGGGAAAGCCATCCAACCTCCACGCCATCGGCAGCCTGGCAAGGGGGGAAGAACCCGGTAAACGCGACCTCTTGGGAAAGTTTTACGACCACATTGAACAGGGCAAACTTCCATGCCACACCTGCGAGATCCTGCCGGTGTGCGGCGGCGCCTGCCCAAAAGCCTGGCATATCGGCCTCGTGCCTTGCCCGCCGTTAAAATTTAATATCTCCCAACGATTGGCCTTGAATTACTCCCTAACGAAGCTTAACTATCCCTCCATTGCCCGGTGCAAGAATCAAAATTTTCAAAACTGTTTAAGCCGGAAAAGTTGGCGTTAATGGCCTAAGGCAGGCATTAATGCATTTGCTTAACCCTACAACGTCAATTAAAACTTGACTTAAGTAATTTATTAGCATAATCTGGTCCCAAAATCGACAAAGGAGGGCTGATTATGCTGCCTGAATG
>JAGVPN010000170.1 GCA_020052215.1 Syntrophobacterales bacterium | reverse complement strand
TTCTTAAGGTTACCGAAATTAATGGTCAGCCCATGAACGACACGGTTATGCTGGACATCAGCGCCTGGGGGGCAAAAATTGAGTCCATGGTCAGCCTGTCGCCCGATAGCCCGGTGGAGTTCAGCTTTACCTTGCCGGGAGAAGAGAAGGAGACCCAGGTCCGTCTGGCAGGCAAGGTCGTCTGGGCGGGACAGATGCCCATCTCCGAACGCAAACACTCAGGCCTGAAATTTTACGATTCCCTCGATCAACTGAACCGAGAAGGTGAGTTCCCTTTAGAGAAAGTTAAGGTGGCTATCCAGAAGCAACGAGAAGACCTGGAACAAAAAGAATTCTTCAGCATCAAGGAATTCGCTAGAAAGGTCGGCGTCCACTGGTTCACAGTATGGCGGTGGACGGTGGAGAAGCGTATTCAGTTCAAACAAGTCAAGTCAGGCTGCAAAATTCTCATCCCTGCCTCTGAATTACTGAAGTTTTAAGTCCTATCTGAGAAATCTTTACATGCTTATACATCCTTTAACATACTCCCTAATCAACCCTTAGCATCTGTTTGTTTACAACGACCTTCGGTTAAAGGGATAATCATACCATTCAGAAATAAAGCCAAACCCTCCGTAAGGTGGGGACGGAAAGCCACGGGTCTTTTAACGGGAAAAAAGACAGCCGGGTTGCCTGGAAAGGCAATCCGGCTTTTTGTCTTATGAGCATTTAGAATGCCCGAACGAGAAATTAACATCGTGAAGATTTGGAGTCAAGGAGACGAGGGTATGAGAAAAATCTGGGCTCTCAGCTTATGTTTAGCTATTTTGCTCGTGGCGGCTATTCCTGCCATGGCTACAACAGTTACACTAACAGGTGATTATGGCAGCCTGCCTACATATGCCGGTGTTTATGTAGGGCCAATCGGGGCGACTCTTGACGGTAATACCACTGCGATTAGTGGCGGTATTGCCTGCATGGATATCGCCAGCACCTCATATTTTGGATCTACAATCGGGGTGAATATCAGCACATTGCAGCCGTTGAATATGACAAATGCCAGACAAGGGTCGGATGCCTCGGCGATTTTCAAGTATGAGGAAGCGGCGTGGCTCCTCGGGCAAATTCCGACTCATTCTACCCAGGTTGGAGAAATCCAATTTGCGATTTGGAGACTATTTAATCAGGCTTATGTAGACGCTCACTATGCATCTGCTGGTAGGGATATAGCAGCAGAGAACACCTGGTTGGCTCAGGCTGCTGCAATAAATCCTGACAACTATGATTTCAGTTCGGTCCGCATTTACACTCCAACTGCGGCTTATGCATCAAACCAGGAATTCATGTCCGGCGGCGCCGGTCAGGTCCCTCTCCCCTCCTCCGTCCTTCTGCTGGGCTCCGGCTTGGTGGGGTTGGGGCTGTTGCGCCGGAAAAGGAATCTGAAGAACTAGGCCAGTTTTTAATCCTCTGGACATTTTCCTAAGCAAGGCCAGCGCCGGTTTTTGGCAAAAGCAACTAACCCCGGGGCCTAATCTCGGGAAACCTTGTGAAAATGAACATGAAAAAGTTCATCGCAGTAATAGTTACCTGTGGCCTCTTGCTGTCAGGGGTGAGTGCTGCGGACGCGGCAACTATCAGTTTCACCGCCGGCGACCTCGTTCGCTGGATGGTCCAGCAGGGGGCCCCCCTGCATATCTTTAACGGCGTGCACGGCGACGAACTCTGGGGCATCAGCCGGGTGCGGGTCATCCCAGAGGTGAGCGTCCCCGGCGGTTATACCATTAACCTAAGCCAGAGCGGCATATCCCCTGACAATTTCTCCTGGCGGGTGCAAACGGATGCCATCGGCAACCCTCCTTATGGTGACGGCGTTTTTGACACCGGTCTGCATGCTTCATTTAACGATACCCATATCTACAGTTGGCAGGGTTCCTGGTTTACTCTGGGAACGTTGCATCTGATTTCGGATTTAAGCCAGTCAGAATTTCAGTCACGCTTCCCCGCGGTGCTCACTCCTACGAGTCCCCTGCCTCTGGCCAAGGTGCCTGACGATGCCCGGTTTACCATGGATTTCACCCTAAACCCAGGCGTCTCCTGGCTGAACCAAGGCTTTTACTTCGTGGTGGACGGCTACTGGTATAACACCTGGTACGACACTGACTCGTACGATAATCCCATCGCCTTCACTGGCGGTTTTGCCCATAACTCCGTTCAAACGGCCGGCAATCTCCAGGGTAACATGAGCTACGGCTATTATGGCAATGTTCCACTCCCTGGCTCCCTACTCCTGCTTGGCTCCGGCCTATTGGGCCTGGGGGCCTGGAGGCGACTTAGAAAAGGTTAAACACACTTAAATCCGAGGACAAACCATGGCGGGACCCCACGTGGCCCTGCCTTTTTTGTGGCGTATTTGACTTGCCCAAGAAGGGCAATTAGGGCTGATGCTTGTGTCGCTCACTTGCCAATATCAGTAATTTCTTAATAATGCCAATTAGTTGCATATATGATCCCCATATCCTATGTGGGCATTGGTGGAGGGAATCCCGTAAGCAAGGGCTATCAGAGAGGAAGATCAGAGCACCTAGCCTGTGCAATCTCGATAAATCGGTGGTCCGGTCAAGTTGTGCACCCCGCATTTTACACCCCCTCCCCTTCCCCAATACGAGCACTAATCAAGAAAGCATAAAAAAGGCAGGCGCAGCCTGCGAACCGCCCCCGCCATGGAAACCTGAATAACGATGTAAAGGCGCTGAATAAATACTTAGATTACTGCGGCCTCCCGGATGCCCATCAGGTCGATGTGATAGGTCCTCAGCCAGCGGTAGATGGTCTTGCTGCAGACCTGGAGGCGGCGCGACAGGGCGGAGACGTTCCCCCCCTCCAAGTCCAGGAGTTCCTTCAGTTGCCGCGCCGACGGCCGGAACGCCGGCACCCCCTCGACCGTGGCCGGGTTTGGCTGCTTGGCAACGGACGGATACGGGGTAAAAGCCAGATCCTCCTCCCGGATGAGGCTGCCGCCGCTGAACAATACCGCGCGGGTGACCACGTTCTTCAGTTCCCGCACATTCCCGGGCCAGAGATGTTTCTGCAGACGCCGCCGGGCCGCCCCGCTGAACTGGATGGACTGGTCCCGGGCATAGCGCCGGGCCGTCTCCCGGGCAAAATGGCCGGCCAGCAACAGGATGTCCCCCGGGCGCTCCCGCAACGGGGGCAGATGGATGGCCAGCACCGCCAGCCGGTCGTAGAGGTCCTGGCGGAAACGTCCCTGGGCAATGAGCCGGACCAGATCCTGGTTGCTGGCGGCTACCAGGCGCACATCCACCTTCACCGCGGCGTCGCCGCCCACCGGTTCGATCTCCCCCTGCTCCACCGCCCGGAGCAGCTTGGGCTGGATAGCCAGGGGCAGCTCCCCCACTTCATCCAGGAAGAGGCTCCCGCCATGGGCCAAGCGGAATTTGCCCGGACGGGCGTGGTCGGCGCCGGTAAAGGCCCCCCGGAGGTGCCCGAACAGCTCGCTGGAGGCCAGCGACTCCGTCAGGGCGGCGCAGTTGAGGCGCTGGCTGGCCCGGCGCCGGGCAGGCCCCAGGGCAAAAATCGCCATGGCCACCAACTCTTTGCCGGTGCCGGGATCTCCCGTGAGCAGAATGGGGAGATCCGAGTCGGCGTAGATGAGCAGCCAGGACAGGATTTCCGTTAACTGAGGGTCTGCCGTGATGATATCGGTGAATTCGGGGATTCGAGCGGGATCTAAGGGGTGGTCTTTCCCTTGAACCACACGGTGATCAAGCGGGATCATCTGAGCACCTCCTTGTGCCGCCGTAGATGGTCCTTGAGGTTTATGGGGAGCTGCTTAAGTTATTTTTGATAAATTCTCCCTAATTTGTTGTCCAACTCTATTAAGAGATTACATTATGATTAAATTAGTTGTCAAGTTATTTGGCAATAATTTTAATTAAAATAACAAATTAATTACTCAAATTTTGCCAGGATCTCCTCGGCCTCCCGCCGGATTTCCAGATGGGGGCTGGTTAAGGCCAGAACCTGCAACCTGCCCTTGAAACCCTGCTTCTCCACCCGGCTGCGCCGTTCCACCTGGCCCGCCATAGCCTGGAGCACCTGCACCCCGGCGGCGGGATCGTCATAATCCAGCAACCGGGTCAGGGCACCCCACTCTTCCGGCAAGCCGTACTCCTCCAAAAATTTTTTCGCCAGCCCGGGAAATTTCTTGCTGCCGTGACCGGCTTCCAACTTTTTTAGATCGGTTTGATATTCCGGCCGGGCCCGTTTACCCTTAAACAGGGCCTCGGCCTGGGCCAGGGCCTGTTGGCGGATCGACTCCGCCTGGGCTTTGGGCACCGGAGGCGGCGCCTTCGCCCGGTGGCGACTGCCATCCCGCCGCTGATCGATCTCCCGCCAGCTGGGCCGCTCCCGCTCCTCATCATCCCTTCTGGGCGGCATGGTTCATCTCCTGTTCTGAAAAGTTCAAGGTTCAAGGTTCAAGGTTCAAGGTTCAAGGTTCAAGGTTCAAGGTTGGGGGTATGCCCATAATGAACTTTTCATGATTTACGGGTGGGCCAAAGGCCCATGAGGAACTGCCTTGAAAAGTTCTTTCAATCGGTGGCACAGGCTTTCCAGCCTGTGCCAAGGAAGCGGATTAGTCGCGCCCAGTCTGGATAGTCTCTGCCCCCAGCCATTAAGTTCTATTCCCTTGAATCAGCCGGCTCCCCGTGGAAGCGGGTTTGGGCCGCGGCCAGTCCTTCCCCCAGCAGCATCACCACCGCCTGGGCCGCCCGTTCGATCAACTGCGCCACGTTTTCGGCGTCCTCGGCCGGGAAGTGTGACAGCACATACTTTTCCGTGGGGAGCCCGGGAGGGGGCCGCCCTATGCCCAGCTTGACCCGGAGAAACTCCTCGGTGTTGAGGGTGGCCATGATGTCCAGAATCCCCCGATGGCCCCCGGGGCCGCCGCGTTCCGTGAGCTTGAGGCGCCAAGGCGGCACATCCAGGTCGTCATGGATAATCACCAGATCTTCGGGGGTGAGCTTGAAATATGACATGAGGCGGGACACCGCCTGGCCGCTCAGATTCATATAGGTGGTGGGCTGCGCCAGGATGACGCCTTCTGATCCCACCCGTCCCTGGCCCCAGAGAGCCCCGTGGCTGTGCCGGTTGAGCGGAATACCCCAGAGCGCCGACAGGTGCGCCGCCACTTGTGATCCCAGATTATGCCGGGTCCAGGCGTACTCCCGGCCGGGATTCCCCAATCCCACGATCAATCGCATATGAGCCTTCAGCTATCAGCAGTCAGCCACTCATGGTGCTACATTTCTCTCCGCGAAAAACCGCGAGATCCTAAGCCTTGAAAGATTATCCACCGGAACGGCGTTAGAACACAAGAAAATGATGCCGGCCACTGATTGTGGCAAGCTGAAAGCTGACGGCTGACGGCTACCTAAACAAACAGGGAACTCACCGAATCCTGGTTATGAATCCGCTTGATGGCTTCCCCCAGAAGAGGAGCCACGGACAGGACCCGGATTTTCTCCAGCCCGGCGGCCTCAGGGGTGAGAGGAATGGTGTCGGTGACCGC
>JAGVPN010000209.1 GCA_020052215.1 Syntrophobacterales bacterium | reverse complement strand
TTGCAATCAAAAGGTAATTATTGGTAGCCGCAGGCTTTAGCCTGCGCCTGCACAGGCTGGAAAGCCTGTGCTACCATTTGAGTGCGAAGTGGTATCAGTGGTATCACAATTAAAGAAAATTGTGATATGGGTCGACAAGCCGGGGAAGCGACACTAATATAATTATATAATGGTCTCATTCATCCCCGGCGCACAAGGAGATCCCCATGCGCGACTTCTTGGCCTTCCGAACCATGGTCACCCCGGTCATCATCCAGGTTCTGTTCTGGATCGGCGCCATCCTCTGTCTCATCACCGGCGTCATTATGATTATCTATGGGGCCACCCAGTTTCAGGACCAGGAGTACTACCTGTGGAAGGGCGTGCTCCTCTTCGTGCTGGGGCCCCTGGTGGTGCGAGTTTATTGTGAAATTTTAATCATCTTTTTCCGCATTAACGAGACCCTGACGGAAATCAAGCATGCCATCGACCGACCGGCACCCCAACCAACCCGGCCGGAGGCGGCGTGAGAAAATCGGCTTGGCCCGCGGCCTGAGTCCGGCGGCTGGCCCTGGGGATCACTCCCTGGCCACCCCGGACTCGCCCTGGGAAGACGGCAGCCATGGGCCAGGCAACTACAGTAAAATAATCCTTTGAGGAGGCAAGTGGACGATGAAAGGTAGAGCAGCTTGGTTAGGTTTGGCGGTAATGACGGCAGTGATCGGCATCTTTCTGGCGGGCTGCGCCACCGGGCCGTCCAGCGGCCCCGCGGCCAGCAAATCCCAGGCAGACCTGCTCAAGGATGCCGGGTTCAGAATGCACACGGCGAAAGACGCCCACGTGGCCTATGTTCAGACCCTGCCGGCCAAGAAGGTGGTGTCGAATAAGTATCAGGACAAGGTCCTTTATTTAGTGTGCACCGACCCCGCCTCCAAGCAGTGCTTTTTGGGGGACGAGGCGGCCTATAAACGGTATCAGCAGATGGCCATCCAGCAAAGTCTTTCCGAAGACCTGCATAAAGTGTCGGAAGATCGCTGGGACCCCGAGGCCCTGCAGATGTGGGCGGATTCCCAGGGCGCCGGTTGATACCAAGTTGCGGTCAAAAAACTATAAAAATTCATGTCATTCTGAACGGAGCGCCGCGGAGTGAAGAATCTCGGCGGCTTAAAAAGAGAGATTCTTCGCTGCGCTCAGAATGACAAAAATAGTCTTTTGATTGCTTATTGGTATGAGTAACTCGTAGTAAGGCTGTGCCGATCAGGGGGATGGCTGCCATCCCCCTGGGTCCCCTCAGGGAGAAGAATATCCAGCTTGAATGCGGTGCGACCCGTCATTAAGCGAGCGTACCCGGGCTCGTCTTCGGGCCGGGGCCCCGGTTGGTTCGGGTTTGCTGCGAGTTTTTGGTCATTTTCTGCCGTCTGAACTTAACCCTGACGGAAATCAAGCCCGCCATGGGGCAACCCCCGCCCAGGGCGTGCTTCCGCCAGCTAGCCGGGGGGATCACTCCCAGGCCACCCCGAACTTGTCCGGGGAAGAACTGCAGTAAAATATACCGTAAGGAGGCAGGTGCGATGATCAGAGGTAGAATGCCCCGGATAGGTTACGTCCTGTTGGCGGCGGTGCTCGGCATCGTTTTGGCGGGCTGCGCGGCGGCGCCATCCGCCAGCCAGCCCAAGTCCCAGGACGACCTGCTCACCGCCGCCGGGTTTACCAGTTATGCGGCCAAAACTCCCCAAAGTTTGGCCTATCTAAAAACCCTCCCTCCCCAGGAGATAGTGCGGCATCGGGATAAGAGCGCCACCCGATATCTGGTGTGTACCGACCAGAACTCCAAGGCCTGCTATGTGGGAGACGAGGCGGCCTATCAGCGCTATCAGAATCTGGCCAACCAGGAAGATCTTGCCGCCAAAAAGCGTAACGTGAAGGAGGAGCGCTGGGACCCCGAAGCCCTGCAGCTGTGGGCGGATTCCCAGACGGTCTTGAGATGAAGGGCTTTTCGTAAGTTCGTAAGTCTGGCCGGATAAGCAGGGGTTTTTTTCACCGGTCCGGCAACCGGTGATCCCGGCTCCGGCCTCACAAATTATCCCTGCACTCCTTCTGCCACCTTGCCTCATCCGGGCTTCACCAGTTATGATAAAAAAATTGCACCTTCCGGCCTTCCCCGGAGGCTGGCCGGGACTCACTCTGTGGCGTAAAGGTCAGGTCTATCCATGAAATACATCATTCTGGTTGGCGACGGCATGGGGGACTACCCCATTGCCGAGTTGGGCGGCAAAACCCCCCTGGAGGCGGCAAAAACCCCTTATATGGATGAGTTGGCCCGGCAAGGCGAGCTGGGGTGCGCCCGCACCATCCCTCCGGGCAAGGAGCCGGGGAGCGACATCGCCAATCTGGCCATCATGGGGTATGATCCGGAGCGCTACCACACCGGCCGGGCGCCCCTGGAGGCCGCGGCCCTGGGGGTGGACCTGGCCCCCCAGGAGGTGGCCTTCCGCTGCAACCTGGTGACCCTGCGCCACCAGGACTCGGGGCTGATCATGGAGGATTACGCCGCGGGGCACATCACCAGCAATGAGGCCAAAGAGCTCATCGCGGCCTTAGAAGCCGCCCTGGGCCGGGACGGACGCCGCTTCTACCCGGGGGTGAGCTACCGCCACCTCCTGGTGTGGACTGCGGGGGACGCGGCCTGGCGCACCTACCCGCCCCACGACTGGACCGGCCAGGAAGTGGGCCACCTCATGGGGGGAGAGGCCCAGCCTCTGTGGGACCTCATCCGGGCCTCCTGGCCGGTGCTGGCCGATCAGCCCGTCAACCGAAGCCGGCTGGCCGCGGGCCAAAAACCGGCCACCTCCATCTGGCTCTGGGGGCAGGGACGACCGCCCCGGATGCCCACTCTAAAGGAACGCTTCGGCCTCACCGGCGCGGTGATCTCCGCGGTGGACCTCATCCGGGGCATCGGCAAGTACGCGGGGCTTAAGCCCATTTTGGTACCCGGGGCCACGGGCTTTTTGGACACCAATTACGCCGGCAAGGTGGCCGCGGCCCTGACCGCGCTTCAGGAAATGGACCTGGTCTTTGTCCACGTGGAGGCCCCGGATGAAGCGGGCCACAGCGGCGAACTGCAACTCAAGCTTCAGGCCATCCAGGACTTCGACGCCCAAGTGGTGGGGCCCCTGCGGGAGGGCCTGGACCAGCTGGGGGATTACCGCCTGCTGCTGCTCTGCGACCACCTGACGCCGCTGTCGCTCCGCACCCACACCGCTGAGCCGGTACCCTTCATTCTCTTCGATTCCCGGACCCCGGGTGATCGTCCCCGGCCCTACAGCGAGGCCGCAGCTAAAAATGCCGGCCTGCTCCTGGACCAGGGGGCCGACCTGCTGCCCCGGCTGCTGGAGAAGGAAAAATAAGCTAAAGATAATTGTGGGAGTGCCAGGGACCCTTACAAAAAATCCCTGCCCTCCCCCCAAACTCCCAATTCGAAAAAGCAAGCAGGGGCGACCAGTTGGGTCGCCCCTGCTGTTTTCCCTTTTGCCGCTGGCCAATACCAGCGCTCATCCAAAATATACCTTTTTCTTTTGTAGGGGCTGACCTATGTGTCCGCCCTTTTCGAGGGCGCATACGCAGGTGCGCCCCTACAGAACGGCAGCTTTTCTTACTTCTTTGAGTGCAACCTGGTAAACTCCCCTCCCGCCAGGGGATGGCAATTTTTACGACCCTAACTTATTGAAGCTACACCTGCAGCACGAGATTATTATTCACTTTGCTCCTGGATTATGCGGCCCTGGGTGGTAAAAGAATAGCCCTGGGCCCCTAAGGAGCCGATTATCAGGCATTCGATAATCGGTTCATTGACTTTTTTCTCGGCTTGCCATTGGATAATAAAATTAGCCCCCAGACCTTCCGCTTCTTTCTTGGACTCCTTCACCACCACCCGCATAGCC
>JAGVPN010000313.1 GCA_020052215.1 Syntrophobacterales bacterium | reverse complement strand
CATTCAGGCAGCATAATCAGCCCTCCTTTGTCGATTTTGGGACCAGATTATGCTAATAAATTACTTAAGTCAAGTTTTAATTGACGTTGTAGGGTTAATCCCCTCCCACCAGGGGAGGGGAAGATGACTTTTTACGAAGTCATCAATATTAGTTTCAAGATGAGAACTAACTAACCGGCCAGACCGGAAGGTGGAAGCCGAGAAGGGATGGTATAAGGGCGACCAGCCAGCTGGTATGTAAACTATAAGGTACCCTTAACATATAATAATTATGGCAGCAGCCACCGAAACAGGGTACAATATCAAATTACGGCTCAAGGCTTGCTGGCCGCATCGGAACGCACCGACCGGTGGTGTTGGATGTCTTGGATTACTTTACCGCAGCAAGGAATGATACATGTCCAGAGGAAAAGAACGCCCCGAAATGGGGTTGAAGTTAGAAGTGACCGTGATCCCCTCCAAGTACCTGGATTGGACCCTGGCCGAGATCGCCCGTCATTTTGGCAACGGCCCGCTGTTGTGGCCGGGCGGGGCCGGGCGCGCCCAGGGAATCAAATTTGTTCCCTATGAAATCAAGAAAAAACGGGGTCGCAAACCCAAGCCGAAATCGCCCCCTGCCCGGCAGCCTGAACCAGACTCCGCCGGCAAAACCGCAACCTGACCACCCCTGTCCGGCTGTCTGACGATAAGTAAGCGATGCCTGTTCACAAGATTATTATCCGGGGCGCCCGGGAACACAACCTCAAGAATATCGACCTGGAGCTGCCCCGCAACCAGTTTATCGTGATTACCGGGGTGAGCGGTTCGGGTAAATCCACCCTGGCCTTCGACATCCTTTATGCCGAGGGGCAGCGCCGCTACGTGGAATCCCTGTCGGCCTACGCCCGGCAGTTTTTAGAGCTCATGGACAAGCCCGACGTGGAGTACATTGAAGGGCTATCTCCGTCCATCGCCATCGAACAGCGCACGGCCTCCAAGAACCCCCGGTCCACCGTGGCCACCTCCACCGAAATCTACGATTATCTCAGGGTGTTGTTCGCCCGGGTGGGCACCCCTTACTGTTACCAGTGCGGGCGGCCCATCTCGGCCTTGAGCGTGCCCCAGATGGCGGACCAGGTTATGGGGTTGCCCCCGGGGCGCCGTCTCACCATCCTGGCCCCGGTGGTGGTGAATCGCAAAGGGGAGCATCAGAAGCTCCTGGAAAGGCTGCGCAGCGAGGGGTACAGCCGCATTCGCCTCAACGGCGAGGTGATGGAGTTGGAGGAGTTGCCCGCCATCGACAAAAACAAGCGGAACACCATCGAGGCGGTGGTGGACCGGCTGGTCATCAAGCCCGACCTGGGGGCGCGTCTCACCGACTCCCTGGAGCTGGCCCTGAAGCTGGCCGACGGGGTGGTGCGGGTGGCGGTGGTGGACGGCGAAGAGCTGCTCTTCTCGGAGCGCTTTGCCTGCGATCACTGCGGCATTTCTCTCCCTGAACTCACGCCCCGGTTGTTTTCCTTCAACAGCCCCCAGGGCGCCTGCCCGGCCTGCAGCGGCCTGGGCACCCGGCTGGTCATCGACCCCGGCCTGGTGGTCCCGAACTCCGCCTTAAGCCTGAGGGAAGGCGCGGTGCGGCCCTGGGCCCACCGCCATTCTCTCCGGCACCAGCAGATGCTGGAAGCCCTGGAGCAGCACTACCACTTTTCCATCCATACCCCTTTTAAGGGTCTGCCCCGGGAGATCCAGGAGGCCCTGCTCTTCGGCTCCCAGGGGCTACCCATAAATTTTTTCTATGAACAGGACGGCCGCCGTTTTTATGGCCCCAGGCCCTTTCCCGGGGTGGTGCCCCTCCTTAAGGAACGCTATGACGAGACGGACTCGGCCCAGGTGCGGGAGGATATCGAGCAGTACATGACTCTCCGGCCCTGCCCCGACTGCGGCGGGGCCCGATTGCGCAAAGAGGCCCTGGCCGTGAAGCTCAACGGGACCAACCTCAGCGAGGTGACCGCCTTCACCGTGACCCGGGCCTTGACCTGGTTCGGGGGCCTGGAACTTTCTCCCCGCCAGACGGAGATCGCCCGGCGGATTTTGAAGGAAATCACCGAACGGCTGGGTTTTCTGTCGGAAGTGGGGCTGGATTACCTCAGCCTGGACCGGCCCACCGGCACCCTGGCCGGGGGAGAGGCCCAGCGCATCCGGTTGGCCACCCAGATCGGCTCGAAACTCTCCGGCGTCCTCTACATCCTGGACGAGCCCAGCATCGGCCTTCACCCCCGGGATACCCAGAAACTCCTCCACACCCTGAAGAACCTCCGGGACCTGGGCAACACCGTGATCGTGGTGGAGCACGACCCGGAGACCATCCGGCAGGCCGACTTTGTGGTGGATATGGGGCCGGGGGCGGGCCGGGAAGGGGGCCGGGTGGTGTTCGACGGCACTCCGGCGGAGCTGGTGCGGCACGCCCACTCCCTCACCGGGCTCTACTTGTCCGGGAAACGGTCCATCCACCTGCCCCGGGGGCGGCGCCACCCCCAGGGGTTTTTGCGCCTGAAAGGGGCCCGGGGCCACAACCTCAAAGACCTGGAGGTGGCCATCCCCTTAGGTGTGCTGAGTTGCGTCACCGGGGTCTCCGGCTCGGGTAAGAGCACCCTGATCATGGATACCCTGTACCTGGCCCTGCGGCAAAAACTCTTCCATGCCAAGATTGCCGCGGCCCCCTATGACCAGATCCTGGGGCTGGAGGCCCTGGACAAGGTGATCAACATCGACCAGAGCCCCATCGGCCGCACCCCCCGCTCCAACCCCGCCACCTACTCCGGGCTGTTCACCATCGTCCGGGAGCTCTTTTCCCAGGTGCCCGAGGCCCGGCTCCGGGGCTATAAGCCCGGCCGGTTCAGCTTCAACGTCAAGGGCGGGCGCTGCGAGGCCTGCCGGGGGGAGGGGATCAACAAGATCGAGATGCACTTTTTGCCCGACGTCTACGTGCGCTGCGAGGTCTGCCGGGGCCTGCGCTACAACGCCTCCAGCCTGGAGATCCGCTACAAGGGCAAAACCATCGCCGAGGTCCTGGAAATGACCGTGGAACAGGCCCTGGAGTTCTTCGGGCCGGTGCCGGCCTTACGAGACCGGCTCCAGACCCTGGCGGACGTGGGCCTGGGATACGTGCAGCTGGGGCAGTCGGCCACCACCTTATCCGGCGGCGAGGCCCAGCGCTTGAAACTCTCCCGGGAACTGGCCAAACGGGCCACCGGCCGCACCCTCTATATTCTGGACGAGCCCACCACCGGGCTCCACCTGGCGGACATCGAAAAACTGCTCCTGGTGCTCAACCGCCTGGTGGACGAAGGCAACACGGTGATCGTCATCGAACACAACCTGGAGGTCATCAAGACCGCGGACTACCTCATCGACCTGGGCCCGGAAGGCGGCGACGGCGGGGGCAAACTCGTGGCCACCGGCCCTCCGGAAGAGGTGGCGCAGGAACCAGGGTCGCATACGGGGCGGTTTTTGCGGGAGTTGTTGAGTTAGATTCAAGAAATGAAAAGATGGATTTCCCCCCCATTCCCAAGTTAAACTTGGGAACGAGAGCCGCAAAGCCGCATGGTGCGGACTGCGGGTAGCCACGGTCCGCCTAGGCCGACATGGTCTCCGCCCTCCCGGGCTTGATCTTGTCGTATTCCGCGCCGTGAGCCTGCAAGGTGTCCCACAGATTTAGATCCGTTTGTAAACCGAGCCAGAATTCCGGCGTGGTATCAAAAAATCGCGCCAGGCGCAGCGCCGTATCCGGGGTAATGGCCCGCTTACCCCGGATAATCTCGCTCAAACGCACCCGGGTGATGCCCAAGGCCGCGGCCAGTTCCTTTTGGGTCAGTCCCAGAGGTTCCAAAAATTCATACCGGAGGATTTCTCCCGGCGGGGTGGGACGGCGGTGGCGAGGCAGCATAATTTCTCCCGGTTAATGGTATTGCACCAGTTCCAGATCAAAGATATTTCCGTCTGCAAAACGGAAACATAATCTCCATGACCCGCTGACGGAAATGGCCCATTGTCCCCGGCGGCCGCCGTGCAGGGCGTGGAGCCGGTTGGATAGAGGGGCCTGTAAGTCTTTATAAGCCGACGCACGGTTTAACATATCCAACTTACGCAGCAGCCGGGCTTCGAGTTCCGACGGCACCCGCTTATGCTTGCCAGTATGCCAGAACTCTTCCAGCCATGCCTGTGCGAAAGTCTTGATCATTGGTTATCAATAAGATAACGGTTATCGTTACTCGTTGCAATTAGAATTTAGTCCGCCACCGGATCATGCCAAAAAAAGCACAGGCAAGATGCCTGTGCCACTAAAAATGACCTCTGATTAAAATCGAACATTAGTTTTGGACCGGCAGATAAATGAGAGCTGGGTCCTAACTGCGGAAGGCTGAAAGCTGACCGCTGACCGCT
>JAGVPN010000438.1 GCA_020052215.1 Syntrophobacterales bacterium | reverse complement strand
GGAAGCTGCGGCCCCGGCGGAAGTCGCCGCTCCGGCGGCTGAGGCCGCTCCAGAAGAACCTGCCGCCCCTGCCAAGGAGGAATAATCCGTGCCTGTAATGCCTCGCCGCAAACGGAAACAATTTTACGTCCGCCGCAAGGTCTGCCGTTTTTGCGTGGACGCCAATCTGCCCATTGATTACAAAGATGTCAATACCCTGAGACAATTTGTCACGGAGCGGGGCAAGATCATTCCCCGCCGCATCTCGGGGAACTGCGCCCGCCATCAGCGGCGGGTCACCAGAGCCATCAAGCAGGCCCGGCTGCTGGCCTTGATTTCCTATACCCCGCAAGTGCCCATTACGTGAGGGCAGGGGTGAGCGGTAAGCCGTGGGCCGGGGTCTCGTCACGTGGTTCCTTTGCCTGGGAGCCCTCCTTCTAGGGTTCCTGGGGGCCCAGGTTAATCCTGTGGCCTACCTGCTGGTCGGCGTTTTGGCGCCCCTACCGGTGCTGGTAACCGCCTGGCGCGCCGGGGAGTCGGCGGCCCTGGCGGTGGCCCTGGCCGCCCTCGCCGTCATCTTCTCCCTGCACCCCGGGCTGGAAACCATCTGGCAAAACCTGGGTTTTCTCAACCTGCTGCTCATGGGAGTGCTGTTGGGCATATTGCAGTGCCGGGGAGTAGCGGCCCCTCAGGCCATCATGGTGACGGTGGCGGCTTTGACCGTGGGCGCCTTGCTGGTTTTTCTCGGGCAGTCCTTCTGGCTGGGGATTTCCCCCCCTGACCTGCTGGCTCAAAAGAGCGCCGAGATCATGGACACCGTCCGCAAGGTCCTGGGGGACAGCGCCGGCGGCGTCCCGGGTCCCCTGGTCCCGGGCGTGGCCCCGGCTCAGGTGGAGGCCCTGTTGCAGCGCCTCCTGCCGGGGCTGCTGGTCACCAATATGGCCCTGGTGGCCTGGCTAAACGTGGTCTTATCCCGGCAGCTGATCTTTTCCCTGGGATGGGGCAAAGCCGAGCCGCCGCTGTATTACTGGGCGGCCCCGGAGTGGCTGATCTTCGTGTTGCTGGGGGCGGGATTTCTCCTGCTGGTGCCGGTGGCCGGGGCGAGGTTCTTTGGCCTCAACCTGATGATGGTAGTGGCGGTGCTCTATTTTTGCCAGGGGGTGGCGGTGGTGGCCACCTGGTTTAACCGCCTGGGGTTGCCGCGCCTGCTGCGGATGATCGGCTACCCCCTGCTGTTTCTGAACCCGTTTTTTTTCTTGATTATCACCTTGGGGTTGCTGGATCTGTGGCTGGATTTTCGCCGGTTGCATCAGCCCAAGGATGCCTGAGGAGGAGTTTACGGTGAAGATCATCTTGACGGAAGATATTAATCCTTTGGGCGCTATGGGCGCGGTAGTGGACGTGGCCCGGGGCTATGCCCGTAATTTCTTGATCCCCCAGGGAAAGGCCATGGAAGCCACTCCGGGCAATCTGGCCCAGGTGGAAAAAGCCAAGGTCAAGTACCTCCAGACCCAGGCTACGGAGCGGGAAAAAGCCCAGGCCCAGGTGGCCCACCTGGAAGGGGCCAGCGTTACCATCGCCCAGCGGGTGGCGGAGGAGGAGCGCCTCTACGGGTCCGTCACCGCCGCCATGATCGCCGAGGCTCTTGAGAGCCAGGGGTTCATCGTGGATAAGAAGCAGCTGGACCTGCCGGAACCCATCAAGAAGCTGGGGACCTACGAGGTCACCCTCCGCCTGGCCCCGGAAGTCCAGACCACGGTCAGCGTGGTGGTGGTGTCCGACAAGGCCTGAATCTGAGCAATCGGATATCGGGGGAAGAGGTCAGGGGTTTTTTTCATTTTTTTCATATTTTTCGTAAAAAGCCTCAATCTCCTCCTCCGATCTCCCTGTTAGACCGTGTTCCCTTTGGAATGCAACCAATCCTCCCGATCACCTATTGATATTACTCGTAAGGAGCGGGTTTCAAACCCGCCCCTACAAAACGAACCCGGTATTAGGGCCGTAGGGCGGGAAAGCGAAGCGCATCCCGCCTTTTGCATTATTTCATCTCCAGACGCCGAACGTCATCATCTGCCGCCCACTCAAGGTTATATATCCCGGATCGTACGTAACGATAAAAGCTTGCATAAGGCCAATCCGCCACCATCGTCGCGGATGACGTGTTCCCAAAAGCGCCGCGGCCAAATGACTCGCTCTCCCTTCTTCCGGCCCCGGACTGATAATCTTTCCCATCCGGGAATTTGGGCGGCAAATCAGGCTGAAGGCGGGATGCGCTTCGCTTTCCCGCCCTACGGCTACTATATCGAGAGCTTGTTAAATTTTTCGCTCAATTTCGGGGGGGGCGCGGCGTAGCAAAATATGGTTAACTCATTGATATTACATAAATTATTATCTGCCCGGAAGAAATGCGGGGATTTACACGAAAGAGACATCCGTCTCATCCGCCAACTTGCCTCTATCACAGGGAGACTGCCATTCAGCTGGCCCATTATTTCCCTTCAATCACCTCTCCCGGCCCCAAATCACCTTTGCAATCTTTTTTCAGATTGAGGTATCATCACCCAGGGATGGCGGACCGCCTGCTTTGGCCCGGCTCAACTGAGCAGCGTTCGGCAGTCCCGGCTTAAACCCTTTTAGCGAACCACCTACGTTATTGAGAGAAAACTTTATGCCCAAAGTTAACAGGCGTTTTGCCGCGGCGGAGGCTGCCGCCCCCGTGGGCTACACCCCCCCGGCTAATCCCGAGGCCGAACAGTCGGTGCTGGGGGCCATCCTGGTGCGGCCGGAGGTCATGGACCGCATCGCCGACGTGATTGGGCCCGAAGACTTCTACCGGGAGGCCCACGGCCGCATCTACCAGGCCATGCTGGACCTCTACGGCCGGGGCGAGCCCGTGGACCTGGTGACCGTCTCCGCGCTCTTGAAAGAGCGGGGCAAGTTGGAGGGGGTGGGGGGGCCGGTGTTTCTGGCCGGCCTCAGCGAGCAGGTGGGGTTTGCCACCAACGCCGAATATTACGCCAGCCTGGTGCACGACAAGTCGGTGTTGCGCCGCCTCCTGGACTGCTCCCAGGAGATCGCGGCCGCCTGCCTGGCCCCGGTGGAGAACGTCGCCGAGTTCCTGGACCGCGCCGAACACAAGATCTTCCAGGTGGCCGAATCCAAGGTGCGCCCGGGCTTTTCCCCCCTGAGCGCCCTGGTGGACACCGAGATCGCCACCCTGGAGGCCATCTGGGGCCGGAAAGACGGCTCCCTCACCGGGGTGACCAGCGGCTTCACCGACCTGGACAATTACACCGCCGGGTTCCAGAACAGCGACCTGATCATCCTGGCGGCCAGACCAAGCATGGGCAAGACCGCCCTGGCCCTGAACATCGCCTTTAATGCCGCTTACGGGCGGCGCCGCGGGGCTGGACAATCCACCCCCCCGGTGCCGGTGGCCTTCTTCTCCCTGGAAATGTCCAAGGAGCAACTGGTGCGCCGCCTCCTCAGCAGCGAGGGCCGGGTGGATGCCTCCCAGATACGCCGGGCCGCCTTCCTTACCGGCCAGGAGTGGACCAAGCTCCAGGAAGCCGCGGGGATTCTCCTGGATTGCCCCATCTATATCGACGACACCCCGGCCGCCACCGTCCTGGACATCCGGGCCAAGTCCCGCCGCCTCAAGGCCGACGGCAAGCTGGGTTTGGTCATCATCGACTACCTCCAACTCATGCAGGGGCGGGCGGAGCTCAGCAGCCGGGAGCAGCAGATATCCGAGATTTCCCGCTCCCTGAAGGGCCTGGCCAAGGAACTGGCCGTGCCGGTCATTGCCCTGTCCCAGCTCAGCCGCGAGCCCGAGAAACGGGAACGGAAGCGCCCCCAACTGTCGGACTTGCGGGAATCAGGCGCCATCGAGCAGGACGCCGACGTGGTCATGTTCATCTACCGGGACGAGGTTTACCGCAAAGACAACGCCGAAAACCAGGGGATCGCCGAGGTCATTCTCGGCAAGCAGCGCAACGGACCCATCGGCACGGTGAAGATGCACTTTGAGGCCAAGTTCACCCGCTTCGATGACCTGGAACGGGGCGAAGTCCCGGAGGCGTATTAGAAGGAACCTCAATGGCTTTTCCCTGGGACGACATAACCTGGGTGCTCCTGGACATGGACGGCACCCTGCTGGACAAACATTTTGACGATTATTTCTGGGAGACCCTGGTGCCGCAGGAGTACGCCCGGCGGCAGGCTATGGACCTGGCCCTGGCCCGGGACCTGGTGTTCGCCCGCTACCAGGGGGAGGAAGGCACCCTCAACTGGACGGACATCGATTTCTGGTCCCGGGAACTGGAACTGGATATCCCGGCCTTAAAGGAAGGTATCCGCCACCTCATCGAGGTGCACCCGGACACGGAAGATTTTCTCGAATTCTTGCGAAAAAAAGAGAAACGGGTCGCCCTGGTGACCAACGCCCACTACAAGACCCTGAGCTTGAAGATGAACCACACGGGCCTTTTGGGGTATTTCGATGCAGTGATTTCTTCTTTCGACCTGGGCCACCCCAAGGAAGCGGTGCGTTTCTGGGAGATATTGCATGACCGCCTGCGCTTCGACCCCGGGCAGGCACTGCTGGTGGACGACAACGCCGAGGCCCTGGCCGCAGCCCTTACCTTCGGCATTAAGTACCCCTACTTCAAGGCCAAATCCAGCTCTCGCCAGGAGAGCGAATCCCACCCGGACTTTTTCTCCATTGAGAGTTTTGATGAACTGATGGACTAAAGGCAGTTGGCAGTTGTCAGTGAGCAGTTGTCAGTTACAAAATCATCGTTTCTTGATGGCACCCAATAAGCCATTCACGAGACGGCCAACTTCAGAGGTCAACTCCAAGAGATTTTTCAGAGTCGGCTCATCAAGGTAATTCAGGTTCTGGGCTACCAATATTTGAGTTTCCAATTCCAGTAGTGATCCTCTCGCAATGCCTAGAAATTGGATAAATTCACCTTTCGTCAATCTTCCTTGTCCCTCAGCGATGTTACTCGGGATCGATACCGCGGCGCGTCGCATCTGGCTAACCATTCCAAACAATTCCTCTGATGGGAACTTTTTGCTGACTTGGTAAATCTGCGTAATCAATTCCATGGATTTTTGCCAGGCCAAGAGGTCTCGGTACGATGCCACTTGATTTCTCCTTCCCCAACTGGCAACTGGCAACTGCCAACTGCCTTTACGCCGCTACCCGCTTAATCCGCGCCCCTAAGGCCGAGAGTTTCTCCACCAGGCGGGCGTAGCCCCGGTCCAGGTGGTAGACCCGGAGGACTTCGGTGGCGCCGGTGGCGGCCAGGCCGGCGATGACCAGGGAAGCGCTGGCCCTGAGGTCCGTGGCCATCACCGGGGCGCCGTGCAGCTGGCGCCGTTCCCGGACGATGGCGTGGTTGCCGGACACGGTGATGTCGGCCCCCAGGCGCTCCAGTTCGCTGACGTGCATGAAGCGGTTCTCGAAAATGGTTTCGGTGATCACCGCGGCGCCTTTGGCCAGGGTCATGAGCGCCATGTACTGGGCCTGCATGTCCGTGGGAAAGCCGGGGTAGGCTCGGGTTTTGACGTCCACCCCGGTGAGGGATCCCCCCGGCTCCACCATGATGCGGTTGCCGGCGGTGGAAAGCCGCACCCCGGCCTCGTGGAATTTTTCCAGCACCGCGGCCATATGAGGCACCGGGGCGTTGGTGATGGTGACCTGCCCCTTGGTGATGGCCGCGGCGGCGAGATACGTCCCGGCCTCGATGCGGTCGCTCATGATGGTGTAGGAGGCCGGAGTCAGGGCTTTGACGCCCTGGATGGTGAGGACGTCGGTGCCGATGCCTTCGATCTGAGCCCCCATGGCGGTGAGAAACCGGGCCAGGTCCGATACTTCGGGCTCCTGGGCGGCGTTGATGATTCTGGTGACGCCGTTAGCCAGGGTGGCGGCCATCATCAGGTTTTCGGTACCCGTGACCGTGGGCAGGTCCAGAGTGATATCCGCGCCGTGCAGCCGTTTGGCTTTGGCCTCCACGTAGCCCTGGTTCAGGGTGATCTTCACCCCCATGGCCTCGAGACCCTTCAAATGCTGGTCGATGGGCCGGGCCCCGATGGCGCAGCCGCCGGGCAGGGAGACGCTGGCCTGGCGGGCCCGGGCCACCAGCGGCCCCAGGACCAGGACCGCGGCCCGCATGGTCTTGACCGTTTCATAGGGGGCCATCCAGCCGGTGAGGCGGCTGGAATCCACCACCAGGGGCTCGCCGTCTTCAAACTGCACCCCCATGAGGCCCAGGAGTTTCTTGGCGGTGCGGATGTCGGCCAGAGGCGGCACGTTGTAAAGCCGGTGCACCCCCGGGGCCAGCAGCGTGGCCGCGATGATGGGCAACGCGGCGTTCTTGGCCCCGCTGATGGCAACTTCCCCGGAAAGGGGCACTCCGCCTTCAATGACGATTTTGTCCATTAGTTATACCAATCCTGGGGATCAACGCTGCTGACGGTCTCGCCGCTCTTTACTTTGACCGTGATGGGCGCATGCGATTTGCAGTCAGCGGTCTGGCCGCATTTGACAAACTCCGAGTAATAGGCCCGGTAGTCCTTGGGGAAACCGGCGCCCCATTTGGCCGGATCGGGAAGATAGGCGTACACCTGGTAATCGCCCGGCGGCACCGTCAGCTTATAGCCCACCTTGTACTGGTATTTCTTGGCTTTCAGATGCTTCCGGGTGGAATAGATTTGCTTGGTGGCCAGGTTTTCGGCGCAGATGGTCATGTCATCCGGGATGAACTCGCTGGGGTAGGACAGCGACCCTTCGATGACGCCGGGTTTAGGTTCTGCCGCCCCGCCAGGAGAGATTTGCAGCAGGAGACAAATGGCGCATATCAGGCAAATTCGGCAAAATATCATGCTCACTCTCCCGTCAGATCCAGCAGCCGGGGCGCTTTAAATTCCCGGATGAACTGCTTAAGCCGTTTTTCCGCCAGGCGGACGTACTCTGATTCGATCTCGTAGCCCAGGTAGTGCCGGTTGCCCTGGAGCGCCGCGATGGCAGTTTGACCGCTTCCCATAAACGGATCGAGGATGACCTCTGATTCGAAGGTGTAAAGTTGAATAAGGCGATAAGGCAGTTCGATGGGGAACGGTGCTGGATGCCCCACCTGTTTGGCCCGAACCGCCGGGAAATTCCAGACGCTCTTGGTGAGTTCCAGAAATTCCTCCCGGGTGATGGTGGCCCGGCGCTTTTCCAGGTTTTTTCGGGAAAACCCTGCCTTGGAAAAGATGAGAATGTACTCATGCACATCCCGGAGCGTGGGGTTGGCCGGCGAACACCAGCTGCCCCAGGCGGTGGAGGGGGAGGAACTAGCCCCTTTGTGCCAGATGACTTCCCCCCGCATGAGAAAGCCGATTTTCGTCATATCCTGGACAATGTAGGAGTTGAGCGGGATATAAGGTTTCCGGCCCAAATTGGCGATGTTGATGCAGGCCCGGCCACCCGGCACCAGGACCCGGTGGACTTCTCGCCACACCGCATTCAAAAATCCGAGGTACTCTTCTAAAGTAAGGTCTTCGTCGTAGTCTTTGCCCACGTTATAGGGGGGCGAGGTTACCATCAAATGGACGCTGTGGTCCGGGATTTCCGCCATGGACTCGGATGATTTTAGCAGGATCGTGTTGAGGAATTCCGGCGGCACCGGATTTTCGATATACTCGCAGGCAGCGGCCGGGGTGATCTGGGAGTAAAGTTTGCCGGCATAGAAGGGCGAGGCGTCGTGGGATATTCTTCCCGGGGTGCCGAAGGCGCTGGTCCGGGTCTTCTTTTTAGCGGGATTATTCTTCATCTATGCGATAATCTCAGGTAGTGAAATGGTGCGCAGTGCGCACCCATTAAACTTTGGTGGCACAGGTTTTCAACCTGTGCACCCGCACCGGTAAGATGCCGGCGCCACCAAAAACTTTTCGAAACAGTTCCTCATGGGCCTTCGGCCCACCCATAAGTTATGAAAAGCCAGGTAGGGCGGACGCCCTCGTCCGCTACTCAACTGGATTGATGGTGCGTAGGACGCACCCTACGAAAGACTTTTCAGGACAGGTTTTATCGGTGGTCAGCCGCTGCCGTCGTTGGCGGCGATCCCCATGTCCCTGATTTTACCTTGGTTTATCCGGCCCTCTCTGGTAGAATAATACATTGAGGCGGTTAAGGCAAGGAAAGGAAATCTTCATATATGGATTGGTGGTTGTTGGCCGGGGTGCCGGTGACGTCGTTCATCGTGGCCCTCTCCGGGGCCTTGATGCCCGGGCCGCTGTTGACTCTCACCGTGGGCGAGGCGGCCCGCCGGGGCTTCTGGGCCGGTCCCCTGATCATCGTGGGCCACGCCTTGCTGGAGTTGGCCCTGGTCCTGTTGATCCTGGCCG
>JAGVPN010000169.1 GCA_020052215.1 Syntrophobacterales bacterium | reverse complement strand
CGCGGTCATCGAGGCGGGGGCCACCACCCTGAATTTCCCGGATACGGTGGGCTATGCCATCCCCGAGGAGTTCGGGGCCAAGATCAAGTACCTGGTGGAGCATATCCCCAATATCCACAAGGCCATCCTCTCGGTCCACTGCCACAACGACCTGGGGCTGGCCGTGGCCAACACCCTGGCCGCAGTCAGTAACGGGGTGCGCCAGGTGGAGGTGACCATCAACGGCCTGGGCGAACGGGCCGGCAACGCCTCCCTGGAGGAGGTGGTGATGGCCCTGTCCACCCGGGGGGACCTGCTGCACTTTTACACTGACATCGTTACCCAGTACATCTATCCCACCAGCCGCCTGACCAGCAAACTGTCCGGCGTGCCGGTGCAGCCCAACAAGGCCATCGTGGGCGCCAACGCCTTTGCCCATGAGTCCGGGATTCACCAGGACGGGGTGCTCAAGGAGGCCAGCACCTTTGAAATCATGACCCCCAGCGCGGTGGGCATCAAGAAGAGCACGATGCCCCTGGGGAAACTCTCGGGCCGCCACGCCTTCAAGAACAAGCTCCGGGAGATGGGCTTCTACCTGAACGATGAAGAGCTGAACCGGGTCTTTACCCGCTTCAAGAGCCTGGCGGACCGCAAAAAGACCGTGTTCGACGAGGACCTGATCAGCCTGGTGGAGACCGAGGTTATCTATAAGTCGGTGCCGGAACATTTTAAGCTGGTGGAACTGGTGGTGCTCGCCGGGACCATGGCCCGGCCCTCGGCCAACGTCAAACTGGAGGTGGGCGGCCTACTGGCCGGCCCCTACTCCGTGCTGGGGGACGGCCCCATAGACGCCACCTACAAGGCCATCACCCACCTGGCCGGGTCCAAGTGCACCCTGCTCAAGTTTGCGGTGAGTTCCATCACCGGCGGCACCGACGCCCAGGGTGAGGTGACGGTGCGCCTGGAGGAGGACGACCACGTAGTCACCGGCCAGGGCGTGGACCCGGACGTGATCACCGCCAGCGCCCGGGCCTTTATCAACGGCCTCAACCGGCTCCATTTCCTCAAGGAGACCGGGGCGGTCAAGGGGCCTAAGCCGGAAGAGGTGTAAAAGCAGTAGTCAGTAGTCAGTAGCCAGTTGTCAGTTGTCAGAAAGAGATAAGCGACTGCGGGCTACTGACTTTTCATTATAAAAAACGGTAGCCAGTTGTAAGTGGCCAGCAATCAGAAAAGGACAACTGACAACTGACAACTGGCTACTGACTACTACCCCATGGAGTTATCAATGTCCAAACCCCAAACCATCACCCAAAAAATCCTGGCCGCGCACTGCGGCAAAGACTATGTGGAACCCGGCGAGCTGATTATGGCCCGGGTGGATATCGCCCTGGGCAACGACATCACCGCGCCCCTCGCCATCAAGGACTTTCATAAGGTGGGGGCCAAGCAGGTTTTTGACCGCGCCAGGGTGGTGCTGGTCTGCGACCACTTCGCCCCTAACAAGGATATCCCTTCCGCTATCCAGTGTCAGGAGTTGCGGAACTTTGCCCGGGAGCAGAACCTGACCCATTTTTACGACGGCGGCGACATGGGGGTGGAGCACGCCCTGCTGCCGGAACAGGGGATTGTGGGTCCCGGGGACGTTATCATCGGCGCGGACAGCCACACCTGCACCTATGGGGCGCTGGGGGCCTTCGCCACCGGGGTGGGCTCCACCGACCTGGCCGCGGTTATGGCCACCGGCGAATGCTGGTTCAAGGTGCCGGAATCCATCCGCCTAATTTATACCGGCGTCCTGCCGGAATGGCTCACCGGCAAAGACTTGATTCTCCACACTATCGGGGACATCGGGGTGGACGGCGCCCGCTACCTGGCCATGGAGTTCACCGGCGAGGTCATCGCCAGGCTCCCCATGGCGGACCGATTTTCCATGGCCAACATGGCCGTGGAAGCCGGGGCCAAGAACGGCATCATGGCCCCGGATGCATTGACCCTGGACTATGTCAAGGGCCGGACCCTGAGGCCCTACACCCTGTACACCAGCGACCCGGGGGCGCCCTACCTCCTGGAGCGGACCTACGAGGTCAGCAGCCTGGAACCCCAGGTGGCTTGCCCCTCCTCGCCCGGCAACGTGGTACCGGTTTCCCGGGTGGGGGACGTACCCGTCGATCAGGCGGTGATCGGCTCCTGCACCAACGGGCGGATCGACGACCTGCGTCTGGCCGCCAAGGTCCTCAAAGGCCACCGGGCGGCCAAAGGCGTGCGCCTCATCGTCATCCCCGCCACGCCCCTGGTCTATCGCCAGGCCATGGACGAGGGCCTGATGGACATCTTCATGGACGCCGGGGCGGTGATCAGCCCGCCTACCTGCGGGCCTTGCCTGGGCGGGCACATGGGCATCCTGGGCCCGGGAGAGACGGCCATCGCCACCACCAACCGCAATTTTGTGGGCCGCATGGGGCATACGCAATCCAAGGTCTACCTGGCCAGCCCGGCAGTCGCCGCGGCCTCGGCGGTGACCGGGCGCATCACCGGCCCCAAAGACTTGTAATACCGAGGTGCGGTTAAAAATTTTCAGACCAAACGTAGGGGCGCACCTGTGTGTGCGCCCTCAGGGGAGACACGCAGGTCCCCCCCTACAAAAATTGCCCATCGATTGCTAATCGGTATAGAGCGGGGCCGGCAGTTTTGGCGGGACCAACCCCGCGGCAATCGGGGAAGATGGCGCCAGAGGAGGAAACCGGCTTAATATTTACTTGACAAAAATGGTATAATAAGCCTATGGTAAAAAATAGTCTTTTGATTGCTTATTGGTATGAAATAACCGAACCTCTGCGAGGGTAGGGGCTTGAAAAGCCGGGAATTTAATCGGTGGCTGGTGTGGGTGTTGGCGGCGACAGTGGGGTTGTCGGGCTGTTCCGGGGTCCTGTTCGAGTTGATGGAAAGTGGCGGCACTTCAGATCGCCTCAAGATTGACTCCGGGGAAGGCTGGGAAAGCTACGATACCCACCCGCGCTACCGCTATGATAAGAAAAACAGTCAGGATGAAATGAGCATCATGCTGAAGAGTGTAAAGACCTTTTAGCCGGCTGCGTTCCGGCGCCGGGCCCGCACCACCCGCTCCATGCCGCTGAAATCCTTGATCGATTCTATCCGGTCATAAGCGCCGGATTGCTGCAATAACGCCGTAACCTGCTGCGCCTGCTGATCCCCAACTTCCAGGAGCACCCATCCTCCCCCCTTGACGTACTGCGGCGCCTGCCGGATCAGCGACCGGATCAGGTCCAACCCGTCTTCGCCTCCCAACAAGGCCCCGGGGGGTTCAAACGCCTTGATCTCCCGGGGGAGCCGTTCCCACTGCGCCCGGGGTACATAAGGCAGGTTGGCCAGCAGCAAGGCAAAAGCCGCGGTGGGCCTGAGCGCGGCCAGCAGATCGGACTGGAGAAAGTGGACCCGGTCCAGCACCGCCTGCCGCCGGGCATTGTCCCGGGCCACGGCCAGGGCGCCCCCGGAAGTGTCCAGGCCCACCCAGGCCATCCGGGGCAACTCTGTTGCCAGGGCGATAACCACCGCGCCGCTGCCTACGCCCACCTCCAAACCCAAAAAAGAGGAGGTTTCCGGTTTCCGGTTTCCGGTTTTCGGTTGGTCTTCCCCCGGGCCCTTCCTCCCTGCTTCATTTTCTTCATAAAATCGTGCCGCCTCCAGGGCCGCGGCCACCAGAACCTCGGTTTCGGGGCGGGGGATCAGCACCGCCGGGGTCACCCGGATATCCAGCGACCAGAACTCCCGGTGCCCGGTGAGATAGGCCACGGGTTCCCCGGCCCGGCGCCGGATAACCAGGGCCTTGAAGCGGGCCAGTTCTTCGGGGTTGAGGGGTTGGTCGTAGCGGAGATAGAGGTCCAGGCGGCTGACGCTTAGGGTGTGGGCCAGGAGAATTTCGGCGGCGGCCCGGGGTTCCGAAACCCCTTTGGTGCGGAAATAGTCGGCGGTCCACCTGAGGGTTGCCAGGATGGTCCAGGATGCTGGGGGGACGGCCATTTACGCCTGGGCCAGGGCCCGGGTCCGGTGATAGGCGATCAAACCCTGGATGAGTTCTTCCAGATCCCCGTCCAGCATAGCCTCCAGCCGGTAGAGAGTAAGGCCGATGCGGTGGTCGGTGATCCGACCCTGGGGGAAATTGTAGGTGCGGATGCGCTCACTCCGGTCCCCGGTGCCCACCTGGCTCTTGCGCTCCTGGGCGATTTGCTGCTGCTGTTCCTGATGTTTGAGGTCGAACAGCCGGGACCGGAGCACCTTGAGGCCCTTGGCCTTGTTCTTGTGCTGGGATTTTTCATCCTGGCAGGAGACCACCAGGCCCGTGGGCAGGTGGGTGATGCGCACCGCCGAATCCGTGGTGTTGACGCTCTGCCCCCCGGGGCCGGAGGAGCGGAAGACATCGATGCGCAACTCTTCGGGGTTGATCTGGACGTCCACCTCTTCGGCCTCCGGCAGGACGGCCACCGTCACCGCGGAGGTGTGGATCCGCCCCTGGGATTCCGTGGCCGGGACCCGCTGGACCCTATGCACCCCGCTTTCGTATTTGAGCTGGCTGTACACCTGGTCGCCGGAGATGGAGGCGATGATTTCCTTAAGCCCGCCGATGCCGGTGGCGGAGTGGCTGAGAATTTCCAGCTTCCAGCCTTTGCGCTCGCACAGGCGGGTGTACATCCGGAACAGGTCCGCGCCGAAGAGACCGGCTTCTTCTCCCCCGGTGCCGGCCCGGATCTCCAGGATGACGTTTTTATCGTCCAAGGGGTCTTTGGGCAGGAGTAGGATGCGGAGATCTTCTTCTAATTTGTCGGCTTGATCCTTGAGGAGCTGAATCTCCTCCCGGGCATAGGCCTTCAATTCCTCGTCCGTCTCTTCCTTCACCAGGGCCTGGTTTTCCGCCAGTTCACGCTCCACCTGCTGATAACGTCGGAAGACCTGGATCACCGGCGCCAGGTCGGAGTGTTCCTTGCGATATTTGTGGTACAGGTCCTGGTTCTTGATGACCTCGGGGTCGGTCAGGGCGTCTTCCAGTTCCTGGTAGCGGTTTTCCAGGGATGCCAAGCGGTCGGTAATCATAGGAAGATATCAGTGCGCCAGGGCGTTTGGCCCCGGCCGGCGGTTCTAAAGTTAGGGGAAATTATCTCAACATTTGAATGTATTATTATAGATTAAAATCTGACCTCCGGCAAGGGTAAGCGTCCGTTATCTCACCAGCAAACGGGCGGATTATCGCGGGGCCGGCGCCTTCTCTGGTCCAGCCACAACCTTGCCGGACCGGAAGTTATGCATAGGTTAAGCGATTGGCCCCCGCCACTTTGCTCCGGTACATCAGGCCATCGGCCCGGTGGATCAAAGTTTCAGGGGTGTCTGGCAGCCGGGCCAGGGTTACGCCCAGGGAAATGGTGACGTGGAGGGAGCAGTCCGGCAGTGTAACCCAAGAACTTTCCACCAGGGCGCGCAGCCGCTCCGCGATGACGATGATCTCGTCCTCATCTTTTAACTTACTTATAACACAGAGAAATTCTTCGCCACCCCACCTGCCCACCAGGTCGAAGGAGCGACAATTTTTCAACAGGGTCTGGGCCACCATTTTCAGGACCAGGTCCCCGGCCTGGTGGCCAAAGGTGTCGTTCACTGGCTTGAATTGGTCCACGTCGACGAAAATCACCCCGAAAGACCAGCCCAGGCGCTGTAATTCGTTGAATTTAGAGACGATAAAGGTTTCCAGATAGGCGCGGTTGGCGATCTTGGTCAGCCCATCCAGGTAGACCAGGTCTTCCAGTTCCTTGAGGTGCTCCATGGCCGCGACGGTGGCGGAATTGTCCCGGAAGATCTCCACCGCCCCAATAATTTTCTGCTCTGTGTCGGTAATGGGGGCGATCCCAACGGCCACGGGCAACCGGTGCCCATTTTTATGGTGGAGGAAAACCGAGGCAGACCGGAATTGGCCATCATGCAAGGAATGGGATAGGGGGCAGGCCCCCTGGCACAGGGAATTGCCACGATTGTCCACGTGGCGTAACAGGTTGTCGGCGCAACACTTGCCCAGGACTTCCCCTTTGGTGAATCCGGTGATTCTTTCCGCGGCCTTATTCCAGAAAGTGATTCTCCTCTCCCGGTCCACGAAATAGACGCCGTCGTACAGGTTGTCCAGCAGGGTTTCATAGAAATTTGGGCTGATGTTGTCCATGGGTCTCTCTCAGACCTCCGCCAGGCGGCGGATGATTTCCGGGATGGTGGCCGTGGCCAGGTGGGACATGGAGCCGCCCGCCAGGACCACCATCAGGGGGACCGCCATCTCGGCGGCGGCGGCCAGCATCAGGTCGCAGATGGCGAAATAGGCCGCCTCGGTGAGGCCCAGGGAGCCGTAGTCATCCCGGTGGGTGTCGAAGCCGTAATACCAGATAAGCAGGTCCGGCTTGAAGGGTGCGATTACGGGCAGGTTCCGGCGCACCAGTTCCACGTACTGGGCATTGGGGTCGGCGTGGGGATTGAGGCCGTAGGCGTTGACATCCACCTTGGCGCCGTCGTCGCTGGTGAAATTGAGGCCGCAGAAGCACAGGTGGAAGACCCCGGGGTCGTCCCGCACCAACTGGCGGGTGCCGTCGCCGTGGTGAGCGTCGGTGTCCACGATGGCAAAGCGCCGCCAGGGGCTGATTTCCCGGGTGTGGGTCAGGGCGATGACCACGTCATTGAAGCAGCAGGCCCCCCAGAACTGGCGGTAGCCCGCGTGGTGGCCGCCGGCGCCGATGAAGCAGAAGGCCCGGTCGACCGCACCGGTGGCCAAATCCGCCATGCCGGCCACCACGGAGCCCACGGACTCGTAGGCCGTGGAGCAGAAGCCGTCCTGGGCCACCATGGTGAGCATCTCCGGGGCGTGAACCTTGAGGACGAGCTCCTCGGACACCCGGGGGGACTCGATGAGGCGCACGTTGGACCGGGCCAGGAGCGGAGATAGAGCCTCGGGAAAGTCCCGCAGCCGATTGCCCACGGTCATGTAGCTCTTGCGGCTGAAGGAGGGGTGGTAGTAGATGCCGATGCGTTTCATGACCTCGCTTTTAGGCGGCAAAGCGAAGAATCTCCAATTCGGCTCCGCTCTGCACGGCGATTTCGGCCCTGGTGAGCAACTGGTTGGTGACAGCTTCGGAGAGATAATATTCGCCGCAGTTGGCGCACACCTGGGCGGGCACATTTTTGAAAATAATGGCGCTCTCATGGCGCTGCAAGGTTACGGTAGCCTGTCCCGGGGCGGTTTGCCCTTCCCGGCAAATGACGCATTTCATGACAACCTCTTGGTTCTAAAGCTATTTGGACATTCCCAATACGGTTGAAGCCAGGGGATTTACCCCCCTTTCCTAAAGGTGAGACAGGGGGGATTATAAATAAGTCCCTGATAATCCCCCTAAATCCCCCTTTTAAAAAGGGGGACTTAAGAACCCCGTATTTAAAAGTAATTCTGAAAATTCCGATCGTTAACGAACCCCAAACCTATCGAGACGCATCCATTTTCCCAGGACCTGCGGCCATCACCCGCTCTTCCCACTGCTCGTACTTGGGGAAGAACAGGTAAAAAAACCCCAGGGAAATCACCATAAATATATAGAAATCCATGGAATTGCCGGCTAGCAGAAAGAGGACCAGGCCCAGGACCGCCACGGATTCGCACAGGGCGAAGGTAATGATGGCAGTCTGGGGCAGGTTGTCCGTTGATTTGGCCGGCAAGATTTTCTTCACGACCTTGATGGCCCCATACTGGGCCGCGGCGATGGCCAGAAAGCCATACTTGAGGAGGGCTGCCGTGCGGGGGTCGAGTTTGGCGAAGCCGGCGAAGGGGGCCATCTGCCACTTGAGCAGCTCCACCACCCCGGCATAGACAAAGACCGAGGCGATCATGGCCAGCCCGATGAAGTTGACGGCCAGGTAGCGGGACTTGAGGGTAATATTTTTGTCTTTGAGATGGGCTGCCATTGATTACTTGGTCCGAGATAATTTATTTAACTGGTTCCCAAGCTCCCGCTTGGGAACCGATTAACCTGAAGACGCGGTTTTGCAAGTATTATTCTTCATAGGTGCTGGCATTGGGGCATGGCGCCCAAGCGGAGCTTGGGCCAAAATTTGCGTTCCCAAGCAGGAGCTTGGGAACGAGATAACAAATTCCCCCTCCCCGTTGTGGGAGGGGGTTGGGGGGAGGGGGATGGCAGAGAACACCCCATTATAACGCGGCATTTCCCCCCCCACCCTAACCCTCCCCCATCAAGGGGGAGGGAATATAAGGACTTTTTAGACCAGGCGCTCATGGGCCGGTGGCCCACCCGTAAGTCATGAAAAAATTTGGTAGCACAGGTTTTCAACCTGTGCTTGGACAGCCGTGGGCGGCTGTCCTACACTTCATAGCTAATTTTTCAAGCCAGAAACGTAAACCTGGCCCTCAGCAGCACCGCATGACCGCGGGTGCCCCGAACCGGTCGCCGGGCCGGGGTTTTTTCGCCTCGACAAACTCCGGGGCCTTGACCTTGCCCAGGTCCTTGGTGCGAAAGCGGGTGATCAAGACCGCGGCCCCGGACACGGCCACCTTGATCCCCTTGTCCGTGACTTCCAGAATCTCCCCGGGGGGGGCGGTGTGGTCGTCCATGAGGAAGGAGGCATTATAGAGCTTCACCTGCTCGCCCCTGAGGGTGGTGGTGGCGCCGGGCTGGGGATCGCAGCCCCGGATGAAGTTGAACACCTGGCGGCCCGGCTGGTTCCAGTTGAGGGCGGCCACCTTCTCGTCGCACGGGGGGTCGTAGGTGCCCAGGGAGTGGTCCTGGGGAATCCGGGGTGCCTGCCCCCGGGCCACGAGATCCACCGCTTCTAGGCAGGCTTCCACTCCCAACTGATAAAGCTTATTGAAGTAAAGCTCCCCGGTGGTTTCGTTGGGGCCGATCTCCACCTTCTTCTGGAGGAGGAGGTCGCCGGTGTCGATGCCTTCATCCACCCAGAAGATGCTGAGTCCGGTTTCCCGCTCGCCGTTGATCACCGCCCAGTTGATGGCCGAAGCGCCGCGGTATTTGGGGAGGATGGAGGGATGGTAGCAGATGGACCCCAGCTTGGGGACGGCCAGGACTTTGCCGGGCACGATGTCGGTGACGAAGGCCAGGACCGCCAGGTCGGGATTGAGGGCAACCATCTGATCGTAGGCCTGGGGGTCTTTCATCCGGGGCGGTTGCCACACGGGAATCCCGGCGGCCAGGGCCGCGTCTTTGAGGGGGTCGAGCTTGCTGCCCCGATCCGGGGGGCAAAAGACGCCCACGACCTGTTGCCCCTGCTGGATTAAGCCTTTCAGGACGTCCGCGCCAAAGGCCGCCTGGCCGATCAAGGTGATGCGCATAAGGCCCTCCTTGTGGTTGGGAAGCGGGTGCGGCAGGCGCGGAGAAAAGCAGGATGATCGCTGGGTCCGCACCGCCGCCCACCCGGTTATTGAACCTGGCAGGGCGGCGGCGAGAAATCCAACTGCCCAGGCCAGATGGTCACCTGAGGGTTGAAGCGGTCTCCGGGGGAAGGGGAGGGGGGCCCTCCACCCACCCCGGCTGACTAATGATGGTGTTCGTCAGGCTTTTTTTCCGGCTCCAGAGTGGAGGCGTAGAAACAGATGCCGCAGGCCGCCAGGATGGCGACCACGGCTACCGGGGCGCTATGCCCCCAAATGGCGAGTCCCAGGCAAGCAAACACCAGGAGCACCAGGTAAGCCTGCTTTTTCCGATAAGATTGATTCTGTTCCGCCATGACTAACCTCCTTAAAATATGGCAAAAAATCAGCCGGTGGGTCAATTCAATTCAGTTAAGTGGTGCGCAGGGCGCACCCTGAATAACTCCAGCAATTACGAGTCCTGCCGTTCCGCAAAGTCAATGCCGTGGTTGATCCGCCGCAAGGCCTCCTCCCGGCCCAGGAGATGGATGATTTCATAGAGGCCGGGACTGGCGGTCTTGCCGGTCAAGGCCACCCGCACCGGCTGGGCCAGGTTGGCCATCTTCTGCCCGGTGGTCTGGGCCAGGTCGGTGAACATCCGATTCAAGGCCTCTTCCGAGGGGTCGGGCAATTTGTCCAGGCGCGCCGCAATCTCCTTCAGATTGGGGGCGGCGGCCGGGGTGAGGAATTTTTGGGCCGCCTTAAGCTCGTAGGGCCGGGGGTCCAGGAAATAGAAGCGGGCGGCCGCGGCCATTTCCACCAGGGTCTTGCACCGGGCGCTCAGGGTGGGTACCACCCGGGCCAGATAATCCTGGTCCGGGTCGGAGATCCCCTGGGCGGCCAGAAAGGGGGTCACGGTCCGGGCCAGCTCCGGGGCCGGCATCTCCTTGAGATAGTGGCTATTGAGCCACAGGAGCTTTTCCTGGTCAAAGACCCCCGGGGATTTGGTCACCTGGTTCAGGGTGAAAAAATTGATGAGTTCTTCCCGGGAGAAGATCTCCTGGTCGCCGTGGGACCAGCCCAGCCGGGCCAGGTAGTTGTTCAGGGCATGGGGCAGAAAGCCTTGCTCCCGGTAGGCCAAGGCGGGCAGGGCGCCGTGGCGCTTGGAGAGCTTGGCCCGGTCTTGGCCCAGCATCAGGGGCATGTGGGCGAAGAAGGGCGGGGTGACTCCCAGGGCCTCATAGATCAGGAGCTGCCGGGGGGTGTTGGGGATGTGGTCTTCCCCCCGGATGACGTGGGTGACCGCCATGGTGAGGTCATCCACCACCACCGCGAAATTGTAGGTGGGAATGCCGTCGGCCCGCTGGAGCACCAGGTCGTCAAGTTCCTGGTTGTCAAAGGCGATGGACCCTTTAATCTGGTCATCCCAATGGGTGACGCCGGTGTGGCGGGTCTTGAAGCGGACCGCGGTATTCGGCCCGGCCGGGAGGTTAAGCTCCCGGCAGCGGCCGTCGTATTTGGGTTTCTCGCCCCGGGCCAGGGCGGCCTGGCGGGCCTTGGCATCCTGGGGCGGGCAGTTGCAGTAATAGGCGGCGCTCTTGGCCAACAGACGGTTGATGTAGTCTTGATAGATGGGCAGGCGTTCCATCTGCCGAAAGGGGCCTTCATCCCAGTCCAGGCCCAGCCAGGTCAGGGCCTCCAGGATCTCGGTGACGAACTTTTCCTGGGACCGCTCCTGGTCGGTGTCTTCGATCCGGAGAATGAAAGTTCCCTGATAATGTCGGGCAATGAGCCAGTTGAACAGCGCCGTGTGGGCGCCGCCCAGGTGGAGGGCGCCGGTGGGGCTGGGGGAAAATCGGGTGCGCACTTCTGACATG
>JAGVPN010000093.1 GCA_020052215.1 Syntrophobacterales bacterium | reverse complement strand
TTACCGCTTTCGGACGACCCATGGCAATCCCTCCTTAATTGGTTTGATTTGGAGGGATTATCAGCTATAATTTGTTGCACGTCAATACGAAAATGGTATTATACTCATGTTTCGCACCAAGTAATGGCGCATAATTACTCATTATTGCCGTCATAGAGGTAATTCTGGCTTTATGGTCGCAACCCCAGTAGGGGCGGTGAGCGCACCGCCCCTACAATTCGGATTATCGCGTTTGCTATAAATTCCTTCCGTTTGGAGGTTCTTAAATCCCCCTAAGTCCCCCTTTTTCAAAGGGGGACTTCAACAGCAATTCCTTGTAGTTCCCCCCTTTGGTAAAGGGGGGCAGGGGGGATTATCAAGCTTCCCATAACGGAAAAAACTTTCGGCAATTGCTATATTACTTGTCTGACGGCAACTTGGTATGAGACGCAACGGGAGCCTTTTGCCTGGCCGGCTCCCCTCCCGCCATCTATCGATTATCCGGCCCGGCCGGCCCCTCTATCTGGCAATCAAGCTCTTATACCAGAAGGGCTTCAGGGGCAATTGGGGCGGGGTCTTGTACACCCGTTCCTGCCAGTCCGCATCCGAATAACGTTTAGCCAGGGGGCCGGTGAACTCATAGTAGTTGAAAGCCACCCCCACGGTCAGGCGGCTGATGTTTTCGTTCCCCACCAGGGCCAGGATAAAGTAGGGTTCGCCCGTGGCTTCATAAAGAATCTGGCCCTTGACCGCGTCGGTGTGAATATCCGCGATGAGGCCCGCCCGCTTTTCTTTGTCTTCCAGGATGGCCCCCTCAACTAAGGGCGCGGCCAGGAAAGAGAGGTTTTCCGTGCGGAGCTTCTCATATTCTGCCTCGCTGAGCGGGGTGCCGCTCAGTTCCTTGGCCGCCAGGGAAGTGTAAAAGGTCACCCTTTCTTTAAAAGAAGTCAACCGGCCATATTCTTCCAGTTCTTGCTTGAACAGGCCGTATTTCCTGAACCCGGCCACGGTATAGTCTAAGAGACGCTGGAGTTCTTGCCAGAAAGCCATATTCGGCTCCACAAAACCTCTGGGCACCGGCGGCGGCTCTCCATCATCGCCGTCGCCTTTCTCCGCAAAGTTCTGCTTGACGTAAAGCAAGGTATCGTGTTTGAGTTCGGTGTACGATCCCAGAAAGGTCTGCAGTTGCTTGACTGGGAAGAGCTTGCTCTGCATGTACCGGGGATAGCCGGGGCCGAAAGTTTGTGGCAGGGTCCCCAACAGTTTCAGCCAGGCCGCGCCCACGGAGCTGTACCACTCCACGTCTGACACCTTCTTGAGGTCCCCGGCCACCTCATCCAGTTTGCCGTAAAATCCAGCCACCTCTGCTTCGGAAAATGGCGGGGCATCTTGCTTCAAAAAGGCGCCGGCAAACTCCCGGGCCGCTTGATCGCCCAACGCGGCCGGAACGAACAAGGCCGAGGGGGTGGAAGGGAGGCGCACCGCAGCCTTCTCCTGCCCGGCGGTCAGGCGGCCCAACACCCAGGCGTCGAAGGTGAAGCGCTGGCCGAAAATCCGAAAGGCCTTGGTGCTGGCCAACAGTTCTTCCTTGGTCTGCTGGGGCACGGACTCGCTGATGATGACGTCGGACAAAATCCTGGGCGGTTTGAGTTCCGGCAACTGCTGGGAAATCTTGGTCAAGACCTCCGGGTTAACCGCCTGGGCCGGAGAAAATTTTTCCGTGCCCAGGGCCTTGACCACGAAATTGCGCCACTCCGGATAGCCGATATCGTCCGAAGCCCCGGCGTAGAACGCGGTGATCTCCATGAGCTTCTGCCAGTCCTGGACCAGGGGCTGCCCGTCGGGACCGGGGCTCGCCATCAGGTAGCCCAGCAGGAGGGCGTCAGAAATTCCCTCGGGGTTATTCAGCAGATAGCTGTTTCTCCCCAAATACATCATGGCCCGGAAGTAGGCCCGCAAGAGGGAGGTTTTGGCGTAGTGGCTCCGGGGCGTGAACTGAGTGTAGTCGGTTTTCACCGCCCCATACGGGCCATAAAGGGGTGATTCGGCAACGAAGGCGGCCTGATAAATGTTTCTGATCTCCTGGGTCATGCGGCTGAAAACCTCCGGGGAAAACCGCTTCTGGTACTTCCCCAGCCCCTGCAAGGCGCCTTCCAGGGATTCGGCGATGTCGGGTTTATCGGCTAACTCCTGCTCTTTATAGGGCTTTTTGAGCCTCTCCTCGTAGGAGATGGACCACTGGGCGTTCTCCAGGATGACCAGGGGCACCGTCAGTTGCGCGGCCACCACTTCATAGCGGGCCGCCAGTTTGCCGCTGGACCGGTCCCGGTATTTCAGGGCGTTGGCCTGGGCCTGTTGCAGAAAGCGGCGCAGCAGGGGGGCTAAGTCGAATCGTTCGAGGTATTCCAGGGAGTTTTCAAAATATTTGTGAAAGGCGTGGAGCAAGACGTCGGGCGTCACCAGGCGGGCATTTTCCGGCTTCCGTCTTTGCATTGGCACGTGTCCGCTAACCTCATCGAACATGCCCAACATTTCGTCCCACTCCCAGTCTTCACTTATTTTCCCCTTAAACCGGGTGGCTCGCTTGGGAATCAGCAGGAACTTGTGCTCATTGAGAAACTTTTTCTGGCCAGGGGTGAGTTGGATGCCGAGCAATTTCATGACTCCCCTGAGGTTTGCGGCCTGGTCCACCGTGGTGGCGGAGTCTTGAAGGGCTGGGGTGACCTCTGGAGCTTTCTGAGGCGGCAACGGCGCGAAGGCCGAAAGCGTCACCGGCGGCAGGGTGAGAGC
>JAGVPN010000414.1 GCA_020052215.1 Syntrophobacterales bacterium | reverse complement strand
GGGATCCCTGACGCACTGTGACCGTCTTCCCCAAGGTCTCGGCGGCGCGCTTCCATTCTTCCAGAATTTCCGGAAACCCCTGGTTTAAAAACCGGCCGTACAATGCCTCGAATTCCTCCAGCCAGGCCTGCAGAAGCTTCACCCGGGAATAAGCCCCCCCACCCGCCAGGCTCAAGGAAGTGGCCGTCCCGGCCAGCTCAGGGGGGTACCCCGGGTTGTTGACATTCAATCCCAAACCCACCACCACATGGCGGATGCGGTCGCTCTCCGTCTCCATCTCGGTTAAGATGCCCCCCAGCTTTTTGCCGTTTACCAGCAGGTCGTTGGGCCATTTGATCCCCGGTGCCACCCCCGCCACCCGGCGAACCGCCCGCACCACGGCCACGGCCGTCGTCAGGGTGATCTGGGGCAGCTCCATGGGCGGCAGCATCGGGCGCAACACCAGGGAGACGTAGAGTCCGACTCCCGGGGGTGAGTTCCACTCCCGGCCCAGCCGGCCCCGGCCGCCGGTCTGGGCTTCCGCCACCACCACGGCGCCTTCCGGGGCGCCTTGGGCCGCCAGTTTCTTGGCCAGATCATTGGTGGAGTCCAGGGTCTCGAAGTGGTGCACCGGCCCCGTAAAAGTGCGGGTCTTGAGCCCCTCTAAAACTTCTGCCGGCAGCAGCTTGTCGGGGACGGCCAGGAGGCGATAACCCCGCCGGGGTGAACCCTCGATGACATAACCCTGGGCCTTGAGGCGGTGGACCCGCTTCCACACCGCCGCCCGGCTCAGACCCAGTTGGGCCGCCAGGTACTCCCCCGAGATGGCGTCCGCGGCCCCCCGCAGGACCTGCAACACCGCCGCCAATCCCTGTTCCGGGGACTTATTGGATGACACCGGGAGATCCGTTGCCTGGGCACGCCGATAGCTGGCGTTTGAGGGAGTTATTGTAAACTGCGGCCCCCAGCAGCACCCCCGCCATGAACCCCACCACCGCGGCCAGCGGCGTCGGGGACATGAGCAAGGCAATGCACAGGCCGGTGAGTCCATAGGCCAGGGGAATGTAAATCTGGGCCGCACTTAACTGGCATCCCGGCGTTAGCGCCAGGATGAGGCACAAGGCCACCACCCGCGCTCGCCACCCGCAGCCCCTCGCCCCTTGCCGCCTGTGCATGATTAATGATCCTTACCGCGCCCGCACTGCCGAGCACGATGCCGGTGATGGCTGATGCTAAGAAAAAAATGGTGCGTAGGACGCACCCTACATTATTCTTCTTGGTCCCCAGCGCTTCAGAGAATCCGGCGAGGGTCGGCTGAAATTCTCACCCAATACCCCCTTGTCGCCCAAAACCCAGAACCCGTCTTAAAGCCTCTGCCACAGCATCAGCACGAACACCAGGCCCATACCCAGGTGCAGCGTTAACGTCAGCCGGCCCAGCAGCGTCAGCCGCCCCTCATCCCGGTAGGCTTTCCGTTTAATGAGTTCCTGGTTGATCACCGCCAGGATCAATAGGGGCCACAGCCCGAACCGCCAGGGCAGGCTTGCTGCCGGGAAGATCAGGATCAGCGCCAACCCGATGATGGTTAACACATTATTGATGGTAAAAATCAGGGACCCGGTCATCGGCTTCACCCGGGCTGCCAGGGTGGGAAAACCTGGTGCGGCTTCACCGGGGCCGGGAAAGCCGTAGAGCAGGAACAGGTTAAAGCCCGTGAAGCTCAAGGGCAGGCCGTAGAGCAGGACCTCGGTCAGCAACTGGCCGCATTGCAGATACAGCCCGGTAGCCACCGGCAGCAGCCCGAAGCAGAACCCTCCCACCGCCTCTCCCAGACCCCGGCGATGCCACGCCAGGGGCGGGGCAAAGGAGAAGTACCCTCCCAGAATGCCCAGGCCGCCCAGGGGAATGGTGAAATCGCCGGTGCGCCAGCCGAACTGCAGGGCAAATCCCAGGAGTACAGCCACCGCCAGGGCTGCATAGGCGGGGATTGCCGGCCGCCGGGCGAACACCAGCCTCCAGGCCGGACACCGGCCCGCGCCGGGGCAAAAGACTTCCCGGCCGGCAAAGGCCGCCAGGATCAGAGCCGCCACCGCCAGGGTGCCCGCTCCCAGGACCCCAGGTCGCAGCGGCAACCCCGACACCCCCGCCAACAGCGCCCCCACCCACAGCGGCAGACAGCCGGCCAGCAGAAACGGGAGCGGCGGGATCAGGCTGGTCACAAACATCGCGGCCGTAGCACCCATGCGTATCATTATCCAGGAAACGTTTCCTTATTTATGTCATAACCCGGGAATACGTCAAGGAATTTCCCGGACTCCCCGCTTTCCCGCGGCAACCGCCAAGGGGAGGGCTTCACCCGGGCTACCGGGTTGTCTCCGGCGCCCCGTCAGCCAGGCCGGCGAACCGGTTGATACCAAGTCGCAATCAACCAGGTGGCACAGGCGTCTCGCCTGTGCAGGCGCAGGCTAACCGTTCATGAACCACCAATATTTCACCCCTGAGAATGAAAATCCCCCTGCCTCCCTTTTTCAAAGGGGGGTTTTAAAGTCCCCCTTTGGCAAAGGGGGATTTAGGGGGATTTGGATTTTCACGGTATAGCCTGCGTTTACAACAAATAGCTCTTTGAACGCAACTCGGTATGAGGACGCCTCTTTATGGGCGTCGTGTGCGGTTGGTGGATTTCAGGCCGGGGCGGCGGGCGGGGTTGCATCTCCCCGTTACCCGGTGCGTTGCCCCGGGGCTCGCCGCTCACCAGGCAATTTGGCCTAATTTTGGCGGCTCGCGTCTCTTGACAAACCCTCTGGCGGCCAGTATATTTGAAAAGTTATGACCGCCGGGCCGTTAGCTCAATTGGTAGAGCAAGTGACTCTTAATCACTAGGTTTGGGGTTCGAGCCCCCGACGGCCTACCAGAGAAATCAAGGGGTTAGCTGATTTAGCTAACCCCATTTTTATTTTAGGCTAACATCTGGGCTAATAAAAGCGCCGATGCTATGTCCGGACGCAATCCGTTCCTGCTTCCCTGCTTCCTCCATTCCTGCCGAATTTCTTTGCCCCTTGGCGACCGGCACTAGGGCGCCGCAGGGACCCCCGGCCAGACCCGAATCGACCGTGCCATTGTGCGGGCCGCGAGGATCGACGATCGCACGATCCTCGGCGATCTCGGAGCCGAGCGGTTCACCGCGCACAACGGCATCGGGGCAATCATCCATGACAAGCTGGTAGTGATCGATCCGCGCTCCCCAAACTGCACCGTCATCCTGGGCAGCCACAATCTCGGCTTCAAGGCATCATACTCCAACGACGAAAACCTGCTCATCGTCACCGGCGACCAGGAACTCGCGGCCGCATACGCCGTGCACATCCTCGATGTCTACGATCACTATCGGTTCCGAGCCATTGAAACCGAGCGGCAGAGGAAGGGCCAGAAGGGCTGGTCTGGATTCATAGAGGAAAACGACCGTTGGCAGAAGGGTTATGTGCAAGGCCGGAAGGGCGCTCTGATGCGCTACTTCGCGCGGTAAGATCGAGTTGCGCGGGTGGAAGTCGCAACTCCCGTGGATAGCTGGTTCTCAAGTGACGCGCTGAAGAGCACAGAAATCAGCTATTATAAATGAGCCCCGCTGTGTGCGAAGATGGAAGAGTTTGATGATCTGGAAGTGGTCGAAGACCTGGATTGCTTTGGGCAAATGAGTCCGCTTATTCCGGATTAACCCCAAATTATCCACATTCCGGTTGACAGCCGTCGCAAAAGCAAATAAATTCCCCTAGTCCATTAAAATCGTCGTCGTTAAGGTGCATGAGGGTTTTCCCCAGGCTTTGCGGGGTTATCCGGGGGCGAGGGGTTACGATAAAAAGGAGTTGCCTATGAAGACCGTGGCCGAGAAGATCCGGGAGTTGAAGGAGAAGGAGGGGCAGATCAGGTTGATGGGTGGGGCGAAGGCCGTGGAGAAGCAGCGTTT
>JAGVPN010000267.1 GCA_020052215.1 Syntrophobacterales bacterium | reverse complement strand
GCAGCCATCAATATGGTCAGAGATGATTTTCATGGAGAGTGGAACTACTCCATATCTCCTCGAGCATGTTTGTAACACTTAATTATTGACAAGCCCTAATGGCGGCAGCCGGGAGTCGCCGGCTGCCAGAAACACTTATTCTCATACCATTTCGCAATCAATCGGTGGCATAGGTGTCTCGCCTGTGCCGGCGCAGGCTAAAGCCTGCTACCATAAATTGCTTTTTGATTGCAACTCGATATCAGGCCATAGATTGTCTTTGTTCCTCACACTGCTTTGCGGCTTTTCTCTTTTTCCTCATGGACCAATCCAACACTTTGGACAGAGCTTGATCAGCAAATTGAGGGTTATTCCGGTAATCATATTCCTCAAGTTCCGCACCCAGGGCATCAGCGAAAATTGCTCTGCCAATGGGATTGCGTATGGTTACAGTGGTCCACCCCTCCTCTGCCCCGATACCCCCGAAAGAGAGATCGGCAAATTCAGCTGAATAGTCACCACAATAATGGCAAGCATACCTTTTCATGAAGTCCAGCTTATTCAATGGGATGTAACGAACTTCTTTATTCCGTAAATGGATCATCAGTTCTTCTTTGAGATTGATCTTATGAACATCCTCCCACTTGAAATCGCCCAGTTCTTCAAGGCGCTGGCGCTGCTCCTCCCCGAAGAAAAAGTTCCCGGTGCAAAAAAGACCTAGGTAGTACTTGATAGAGTCCGAAGGCACGATCCCGAGGACCTCCATACGCCGCAGCGTATTGATCTGACAGGGGGTGCCCACAAAAGCGATCCTGTTGAGACGCTTCTTGGCAACATATTCAAGTTGAACCATGGAAGGGGAAAAAGTGGAATAAACATCGGAGAACAGTGTCATGCCATGAGAGGCGTCGAAGTGAAACCCGGCGGCTTCAATGATTTCCTCCCGGGATTGCGCCAGCCAGGGTTGGCGCTTAAAAAGACCAACCTGTTTACTGACAATGGCGCCATCGATACGCCCTTTGTTTATTAAGTGAAGCAATAAGCTAGTTACTACCCCGCCATCTGTGCCTCTGGCGAGAATCTTCTGGTCTTTGGCACGGGCCACGGTTAGTCTGAGAACACGCCCTATGGGAGCACTCCAGGACACATGCTTTTTGGTTTCATCATCAAGTTCATTAATAACAGGGCAGATTGAGTAGCACAGCCCGCATTCAATACATTTTTCTTTGTCCTTGTAACGGGGCCTGCCGTCAGGGTCCAACTCCAAGGCTCCATAATTGATGGCCGTACAAAAAGTGACACAGCCTCCGCAGTGATGACAAAGGCCAGGTTCCTGGACCTCTTTAATGAGATTGAAAAATGTTTTCATAAGTCCCCCATTTACTTGAAATATTCACTCTCCTGTCCATCACCCATAGAATACATGATTTTATTCAAGAAATCAAAGTATCGAGAGGAAAAAATAAACCACTGGGTGGCAAGCTGAATTTGCCGCCCAGCGGTCGGTTGTTTGTTGATAGAGACTAAAACAAGCTATAGTATGGGACTGCGTCCTTGAAAGTCCTGGAAATGAAGCCTTCGCCAGCCAGATCCTTGAGGCATTCTACGGCTCGTTTCTTTTCCAGTTTCAGGGCCTCCACCACCTCTCCCAGGTGCATTAACCTGGCTTCCTGCTTGAGCAAATTGGTGATGCGGGTGCGACAAAACTCCTCGGTGATCACGTCCGACAAGGTTATATCGTAGTCCATGGCGTGACGTTGATCGGTGGGATAGGAAGTCTCCCAGGGGCGACGCAGGCTGGCGCCCAGCACCCAACGGACCCGGGCGTTGTGCAAGGTGTCATAGAGGGCCTGAATCTTGGCCTGAGTGCTTGGGTTTCGGTTGATGGGTCCCAGCCGGTCTATCGTGGACACGAAGGCATCCACCGTCCGGGCAAGTTGCAGGGGATCGTTAAGATCGCCATGGGCCAGGGAGATGCGGTCGCGTTCCAGGCCGCTGAGCTCCAGGAGCTTTTTGAGCATCAACGAGCGGCTCCAGGTGTGGTCCAGGCCGTAACTGTGGTGACAGGTCTCGGGGTTGCAACCGAGGAGCAACAGACTGTTGGCCCCCTCCAGGAAGGCCCGTCCCATGATAATGGGATCAAGCTCCCCGATACACCTCATCCTGAGGAGGTAGAACCGGGGATTATACGCCAGTCCCTGAAGCCCGGCGTGGTCAGCGGCCGCAGCCCCGCCCCAGGAACAGGCATACCCCATGACCTCGTTGTCCGATAATCGGTGGGCCAGAGCCCCTGCCCGGGCCTCACGTCGGGCCAGAGGTCTGGTTTGCACGTTGAGAGCCAGATGGGGGCAGGAAGCGGCGCAGGTGCCGCCGCCGGTGCAGACCATGGGGTCCACGGCGCGGGGAATGCCGCCGCCCGGCCCTTCCACCGGGAGAATGGCGCCGCAGTCGCAGATTTCCTTACACAGCCCACAACCGGTGCACAGGCTGGGATCCACCAAGCAAGTATCCCGGGCCCCATAAAGTTCGCCGGCCCGGGCCTTTTTCACCAGATCGATGAGCAGGCGAGCCACCCGGCGTCCCTGGCGCAAGGTTTCTTGTAGCTCACAGGGCCTGCGGGACGAACCGGCGAGAAGCTTTTCGCCCAAGCCCACTTCATCAGGCCGCACCATCTGCGGTTCTCTGTCCAGAAACTGTCCTTCATAGGTGTATATCCCCAGTATCTTAGCGATGCGGATGGATTCATGACCGGGGTCCCGCAGGGGCGAGAGGACTAACTGGTCCCAGGGCAATTCCCGTTCGATCTGATCATAGAGGTCATTGTAAGTAATGTACCCCGACTGGATGGTGGGCCGCAGGTTACCATCATATTGGATCAACCTGATGCCCAGTGCCCGGGCCTGGACCCGCTCCGCGGTGCTCAGAGGTACGGTGATCCGGCTATTGAAGAGAATGCATGCCTGGGATTTGACGTTGCTAATCCTGATGTTGCGCGCCAGGTTCCAGGCGCTGCGGAAGGAAAGCCGGTCCCAAGGGCGATTGGTTTCTATATCGTTAATCCAGAAGACCAGGCGGTGACTTGGAACACCCTGTACCCAGATTTGCTCCTCCAGTTCGGTGTGACACAAGACCCGCACCCCGTCGTGGCCGAAGTCGGGACCCTGGTGCAACATCTCGGCGTCCAGGGCGGCGATGATGGCGCCGACCTTATAAGTCGTGGGCAGTTGATCTCCTACCGCAGAAAAGGTGACGTTGTAATCGCCCCAATTGCCCATGACTTTTTCCACTTCACCCTTGCTAATCGCCCTGATATGGGGACTTTCGTGCACCTCCTGCAAGATCTTCCGCAGACGGCCATGAAAATGGCGCTCGCCCGGATAGCGCTCATGGAGCATGCGAATTTCATCTTCCACGTCATAGCTAAGCACCGAGATGATGGTGTCAATGCCGGCCCGCACCAGTTCCAGAGCCGCGGAGTAGGTGGCCATGCCGCCCCCCAGGACCATCACCGGCCCCTTGCATTCAACTTTTTGGGGGGCTATCGTTCGGGTCGCCATCAGACCGGCCATCTCGGCGGCAACCAGCTTGCTGCCTTTGATGGCCAGTTCCGCCGGCGGTTGCCCTGCATGGACCAGGGCCACATGGTCCCGGAGATTGACCATGTCAACCTGTTCTTCTTCCAGGCCCATCTCCCGCAGATTTCTTTGGAATTTCTTCAGCATGATCCGGGGCTCGCAGCCGGCCACCAGCACCCGATCCAGCCGGTTGTCGCGGATGGCCTTTTTTACCCCCTCCATGCCGGGAGCCATACAAGGAAAGGGCATAGTCTCCAGGTGGGTAGGAGAGAGCTGTTCACGGATCATCTGCTCCAGGGCGGGAAGGTCCACCTTTGGGGCAATTTTCAGCCCACACTGGCACAGGAAGACCCCGCATCGAGCTCCATTAGAACTTACTTGCGCAGTCATGGGAAACACCTCCCTTAATAATGCGCATAGCCATGGCCGGTGCGCAGCGCAATGTCACCCCGGAATTTATCCAGCCTGGTTTGGGCGGCCAGGGTGGGGCACACCGCCACACAGGAGCCGCAGCTCACGCAGGCGTCGTTCGGGACCATGTAAGGCGTGGCCACATGTTTGTCCACCCCCCGGGAACCGAAGGAAATAGCCGAGACCCCCACAATTTCCTCACAGACCCGGATGCAGAGGCCGCATCGCAGACATTCCTCCTCCTGGGTCTCAGCAGTGAAACGGGTGGAAACCACGCCAAACTCCCGGGCCAGCTTCCTGATCTGCGGGGAGGCTGGGCAATCGGCCAGCAGCATTTCCAATATCCAACGCCGGCCATTCTGGACGCGCTCAGAACTGGTCAGAATCTCAACGCCTTCCCAAGGTGGATAAAGACAGGAAATCACAACTTTGGACCAGTCTCCCTGGCGAGCCTCCACGATGCACAAACGGCACCCTCCGGCGGGTTCCAGGGCTTCGTGAAAGCATAAGGTCGGAATATGGAATCCATACTGCCTGGCGGTGTCCAGCACAGTCCAACCTTCCCTGGCCTGAACGGGTTGGCCGTCGATGGTGAAGTTGATGAACCCGGCTTTCTCCGGTGCCGGGGCGCCCACCTTGGGCTTGGCCGGACCACTCGCTTTTTTCTTAGCTGGTTTACTCATGGGCTCACCTCTCACTCCACAATCACCGCGTCTACCGGGCACTCGTCAAAGCACATGCCACAGCGGATACAGAGACTGCTGTCAATGGTGTGCAGCTTCTTTTTCTCTCCACTGATACACTGCTGGGGACAGATCCGGGCACAAACCCGGCAGCCGTTGCAGATTTCCGGGTCGATGCGGTAGGTAATCAGATCTTTGCACACCCCCGCCGGACATTTTTTGTCCACAATATGAGCGACATACTCATCCCGGAAATACTTGATGGATGTCAGGACCGGGTTAGGGGCGCTGCCTCCCAAAGCGCAAAGGGAGGTATCCATAATGGCCTTGGCCAAGCTTTCCAACTCATCGATATCTGCCGAGGACCCCTGCCCTTTGGAAAACCGATCCAGGAACTCCAGCATGGCCTTTAAACCAAGACGGCAGGGGAGACATTTGCCGCAAGACTCCTCTGCCAGGAAGCGGAGAAAGTAGCGGGCCAGGTCCACGACGCAGTCCCGCTGGTCCATAACGATCATGCCCCCGGACCCCATCATCGATCCCGCTTTGGTCAGAGTATCGAAGTCCACGGACAGGTCCTTCAATTCGTAGGGGATCAAGCCGCCGGAGGGACCGCCGGTTTGGACCGCTTTAAAACTCTTTTGGCCGGGGACGCCACCGCCGATGTCTTCGACAATGTGGCCCAGGGAAACGCCCATGGGCACTTCCACCAGCCCCACGTTTTTGATCTTGCCCACCAAGGAAAAAACCTTAGTGCCGGTGCCGTGAGGAACGCCAAGCTTGGCGTACCAGTCAGCCCCATTTTGAATAATGGAAGGAACGTTAGCCCAGGTCTCGACATTATTGAGAACCGTGGGGCGGTTCCACAGACCCCGCTCCGCCGACCGAATATACTTGGGGCGAGGTTCGCCGGGCTT
>JAGVPN010000054.1 GCA_020052215.1 Syntrophobacterales bacterium | reverse complement strand
TCAACAAGATTATACCTCTGGGCAATTTGAGAAGTGTCCATGCATTAACTGTAGCACATGACGCGAAATTGTAACAGTAAATTATTTACAGTCTCTTAGTTGCGAAAGGAGTAGAGGCAAAAAATTGTCATCCAAGTTACCGGACGCCAAACCAGAAACCGCCGAGTTGAACCGCCGGGATTTCCTCAAGCGGGTGGGGTACGCCTCGGCCCTGGCCGTGGCCACCGGCGGCCTGGGCCTGGCCCTGTATGACCCCAAAGGCCCGGCCCCGGGCGAGGGACAGAAGGCGTTGACCGGTTTGGGGGATTACGCCCTCCGGGACATGGCCCCGGGGCGCGGCAAAATGGCCATCGTCCGGGGCACGGACCGGGCGGTGATGGTGGAGCGGGGGGTTAAGGCCCTGGGAGGGGTTAAGGCCTTCATCGGCCAGGGCGACCGGGTGCTTATCAAGGTCAACGCCGCGTTCGCCACCCCGGCCTCCCTGGGGGCCACCACCCACCCGGAAACGCTGGCGGCGGTGGCCGGCCTGTGCTTCAAGGCCGGGGCGGCCCAGGTCCTGGTGACGGACAACCCCATCAACCATCCCGACAGCTGCTTCGAGATCACCGGGCTGGCCGGGGCGGCCCGGACCGCCGGGGCCAGGGTCATCGCCCCCCGGGCCGCCCTGTTTGCGCCCCTCAGCCTGCCCGGGGGCAAACTCCTCCAGAATTGGCCGGTCATGGCCGGGGCTTTCACGGGTGTGACCAAGGTAATCGTGGTCTCCCCGGTCAAGGACCACCAACGCGCCGGGGCCTCCATGACCCTGAAAAATTACTACGGCTTCCTGGGCGGGCGGCGCAACGTCTTCCACCAGGACATCAACGGCATCATCACCGAGCTGTCGCAACTGCTCAAGCCCACCCTGTGCGTCCTGGACGGCACGGTGAGCATGGTTACCAACGGCCCCACCGGCGGGTCCCTGTCCGATCTGAAGGACACCGGCACGATGGTCATCTCCACCGACCCCGTGGCTGCGGACGCGGTGGGCCTGGAACTGCTGGGGCGGACCCTGGCCGACGTGCCCTACATTCTTATGGCTGAGAAAGCCGGGGCGGGAATCTCCGACTATCACCGGCTCAACCCGGTGCTCATCGACACCAAAGCTTAGGTCACGGGCAACCACTCATGCGCATCGTCACCGTCCGCCGCATCAGTCAAGTCTTCTTCCTGGCGGTTTTCCTGTGGTTCTGCGTCACCGCGACCCTGGGGGCGAATTGGTGGCAGTGGCGCGGCTGGCCCATCAACTGGCTCCTGGACCTGGACCCCTTGACCGCACTGGCCACAGTCCTGGCCACCGGCACGCTCTACTCCTCCCTCACCTGGGCCTTGGTCGCCATCATTTTGACCCTGGTGGTGGGCCGGTTCTTCTGCGGCTTTGCCTGCCCCTTGGGCGCCATCAACCAGGCCACCGGCTGGGTGGCGCGGCGGGGGCTTAACCTGGCCGGCCGGGTGGAGGCCAATCGTTACCGCCGGCTGCAATCCCTGAAATACTACCTCCTGGCCTTCCTGCTGGCCCTGGCCGGTATGGGGTCGGTGCAAACCGGGATTATTGACCCGCTGCCCCTGGTTTACCGCAGCGTCAACCTGGCCCTGCTCCCTTTAGCCGATAACGGCTTGGGCGTGCTCAGCCACGAGCCGCGCTTTTACGCCTCGGCCTGGCTCATCGGGGTCGTGTTCCTGGGGGTGGTGGGCTTGAACCTGGTCCTGCCCCGGTTCTTCTGCCGGTTCATCTGCCCTCTCGGGGCGCTGTTCGGCCTGCTGGGCCGCTTTTCCCCCTGGCGCATCGGCAAGACCGCAGGTAAGTGCGGCGAATGCCGCATCTGCGAGGAATACTGCGACGGGGCCTGCCGGCCGTCAGGAAAATTCATTGCGGGCGAGTGCGTGCTGTGCATGAACTGCCTGGATCGCTGCCCCGCCGGCCGGGTCACCTTTGCCGGGAAACCCTCGGCGGCGGGTGAGGTGGGGTTGCCGAACCTGTCCCGACGCGGTTTTATCGTGGCTGGGTCCGGGCTGCTCCTGGCCTCCATGTGGGGCGTCGGCGGGTTGGCCGGGGCGGGCCGCGACCCCAGCCTCATCCGTCCCCCCGGGGCCCTGGACGAGGAGCGCTTTCTGGCCCGCTGCATCCGCTGCGGCCAATGCATGCGCATCTGCCCCGGCAACATCATCCAGCCCGCCCTGTTGGAGGCGGGAGTGCAGGGCCTGTGGACCCCGGCGGTGAACTACCGCATCGGCCGCAGCGGCTGCCAGCCCAACTGCATCGCCTGCGGCCAGGTCTGCCCCACCGCGGCCATCCGCCCCTTGAGCCTCGACGAAAAGCTTGGCCTGGGCGAGTTCGCCGGTCAGGGTCCCATCCGCCTGGGCACGGCCTTCGTGGACCGCGGCCGCTGCCTGCCCTGGGCCATGGACCGGCCCTGCCTGGTCTGTCATGAATTGTGCCCCGTCAGCCCCAAGGCCATCTTCATCCGCACCGGGTTCGAGACCATCCGGGACGGCCAGGCCCTCCCGGCCAGGGTTCAGGGACAGGTGGTGGTCTTGGAGGCCATCATTCCCACCTGGGCAAACATAGTGAGCGGCGACTACTACCTGCGTCCCACCGGGCAGCCCGAGGCCGCGCTCCGGCGCATCACCGGCCTGGCCGGAGTTGGTCTGATCCTGGAGCGCCCTTTGACCGGGGAGGATTTATCGACCGCCGGAGGCCGGGTGGATATCGTGGTGCGATTAGAGCGTCCTTTTATGGACCCGGCCAGGTGTATCGGCTGCGGCATGTGCGAGCAGGCCTGCCCGGTA
>JAGVPN010000193.1 GCA_020052215.1 Syntrophobacterales bacterium | reverse complement strand
TGAGGTTGTCGTCCACCGTGCCCAGGTTGCCCCGCAGGGCCACATCCCCCGCCTCCAGGTCCATGCCCAGCCCCGCGACCTCGATGGTGCCCCGGCCGGTATAATAGCGCTCGATGTCGTAGCCCAAAATGGCCAGGTGGCTGGTGTCGCTGCCGGGGCGCAGCCCCACGCCCAGGGCGTTCATGACCCCGGTGATGCCCCGGGCCGCCAGGGCGTCCAGGTTGGGGGTGTGGGCCGCCTCCAGGGGGGTTAAGCCCCCCAGTTCCCTGACGGGCCGGTCTCCCAGACCGTCCATGACGATGAGCATGGCTTTATTCATAAGTTACTCCTTGGGGTAATCTTCAATGCAGTCCCGCCTGAGCCGTTGGCCCAGCCGTAAATTATGAAAACCCGTTGTAGGGGCGGTTCGCGAACCGCCCCTACGGGAACTTTTCAGGTCAGATTATTACTCAAAACCGGCAAAAAGCATAGACCGGCATCACAAAATTATTGACTGATAACCCCGGGAAGTGATGGTGGCAAAGTGGAAGGGCGGCCCCACCTCTTCTTTGACCGCAGCCATGTTGTCTAAAAAGTCTTTGCTCAAGTGCAGAACTTCTTCCAGGTCCGCGCCCTGGTTAAGGGCCTTGAGCAGGCGCATCTCCATCCCCAGGGTCCGGGGCATGACCACCACGTTGCCTGTCTCAATCCGCCGCAGGGGAAGCTCATTTTCCTCGCTGCCCAGGAGGATCATCTGGAAGTGGGGCGGGGGGCTCTCGGGGACATAGCCGGCCAGGATGAAGTAGATCCGGCGGAAACCTTCGGCCTCCGGTCCATGGGTTTCCAGGTGGCGGCCGTAACCCTGGGAGAGGAAGGTCAGCGCAAACTCCGCCATTTCCTCCAGTTCCAGGGGGCCGGCATGGCGGGCGATCTGCCGGCGCAGGGCAAACGACAGGGAGACGCTCACCCCGGCGCCGCCGCTCAGGATGGCGGACCGCCGGTCCAGGGCAAAGAGCTTGTTGACGTTAAAGATCTCCGGCGGCCCGCCGGCGTTGAATCGGGTGGCCCGGCTGTCCGTGGCCAACACCATGCCATGCTCATTAAATCCTGCCAGGGCCTGGGTCATAGACCACCTTACACCCTTTAGCCCCTTTCCCCAGAAATCTTAACCTCTTCCAGCACCAACGGCTTCCCGTCGGGGTTATAAAACAGCCGCATTCGGGCCGGCGGCAAGGTGAACGAAAGAGATCCCTGGAGTTTCAAGGGGATAGTATCCGGCGTCAGGTCCTTCCAGGCCCGCCGGGGGTTTCCCAACAGCTCCGCCAGGTCGGGGATGGCGACCGTTTGGGGTTCCGGAGTGGTATTGATCACCGCCAGGACCCGGCCCGGGCGGCTCTCCCGGGACTTGAGCAGCAACGCCACCGCCTCCCCCTTGGGGTTGACCCGGGCCTGGGGTCCTTCTTCCAGGAGCACCGGACATTTCTTTTTCATCCGGTTCACGCTTTTGATAAAGGGAGTCAGATCGTAGGTGGGCGTCTCCCAGTCCTGGGGCCGGGTCTTAACCACGTTGAGGCGCTTCTTAAAGCCGTACTCATAGCCCATGGGGATCATCACCCCGGTGGAAAAGTAGGCCGCGAAGAGGTAGCGCTGCCGGGCCGCTGCCGGGCCGCCGCCGCTTTCCGCGGCCAGCCGTTCGGTGTCGTGGCTTTCCGGGAAGCTGATGGAGGGAGCGATATGGCGAAAATCGTTATATTGTTCCAGGCACCAGTCTTGCTCAAAATCCCACCACTTGGAGCTGTTGTAGAGGAAGTCGAACCCCGAGGAGGACAGCTGGGCGCACTCCGCCAGGCGGCACCCCAGGGTTTCGGCGAAAAACCGGGCCTGGGGCTCCAGGCTCCTGGCTTCGTCGATGAGGCGAGCCCAAAAATCTCCCGGGATCTTGTAAGCCGCATCGGCCCTAAACCCCAGGAAGCCCAGGCGCAGGTACTTGGCCACCACGCCGTCGAAGTAGTGCAGCAGCCCCTCGGGGTCGGGCGGCGGCCAGTAAGAAAGCTCCGCCAGGTCGCCCCACACCGTCACCTTGGTGGCATCCGCGGGATCGATGGCGCCGGGGTGCTTGATCTTGCCGTCATCGTCGGTGGCGTACCACTCGGGATGCTGGGTGACCAGGGGCGAGTCAATGGCCGTGTGGTTGATCACCAGGTCCAGCATCACCTTGAGGCCCCGGCGGCCGGCCTCTTTCAGAAAGTGGACCAGGGCCGCCTCCGGGTCCTGGCCCGACTCGGGAGCAAACCGGGGGTTTAAACCATAGTAATCCTTGACGGCATAGAGGCTGCCGGACAAGCCGGGGGTGTGGATGGGGTTCAAAAAAATCCAGGTGAAGCCCATAGCCGCGATGTGGTCCAGGTGCCCCTCCCACTGGGGGATGGTTCCGGCCAGGGGCGGAAAGAGATTGTAGATCAAGGCTGGTTCAGACATTAATTACCTCGTTAAATACAGTTTCCAGTTGCCAGTTGTCGGCAGTTTTTTTACTGACTACTGACTACTGACTGCGCGCCTTATTCAGCCGGGCCGCCAACCGGGCAAGCGCCGGAGCCTGCTCCATCTGGTCCAGGGTCAAGGGGAACTTGACCCGCCAGTTGGGGTGTTCCGTCTGGGTGCCCGGGAGGTTTTGCTGCTCCGCGACGCCGAAGACCTCCTCCAGACGGACCTCCATAAGGGCGGCCTTACTCTGGGCCATATAGTCCAAGACCGCCGCCCGCAGTTCCAGCGGACAGGAAGCATTGGCCTCGGGCTCGTAAACCGCTCCCTCGGGCAGCAACCCGCGGTGCTGCAGATCCTCCCACAGAAACCGGCGGTCCTGTTCCCGGTCGGCGGCGTCGACCTCCGCCAGCCGGGCTTCGGGGTAGAGGTTTAGCCTCCGTTTGAGGTCCAGATCATGCCCCTGCCAGAATCCCGTCAGGGTGGGCAGGTCGTGAGTGGTCACCGTGGCCATGGCCCGGGGCGGGTACTCTTCCGGGGGGAGGAAGTGGCGATGCGCGTCCCGTTCAAAATAAAAGACCCGGTAAGATAAAACTCCGGATTTGCCCAGATCCCGCCGGATGCGGGGCGGCACGGTGCCCAGGTCCTCGCCGATGATCAGGACTCGCCGGCGCACACTCTCCAGGGCCAGAATAGCCAGGAGCTCCCGGGCCGGGTAGGTGACATAGGCCCCCCGGGCCGCCTCCACCCCGTGGGGGATCCACAACAGGCGAAACAGTCCCATGACGTGGTCCAGCCGCAGCATGCCGCCGGGCGGGAGGTTGGCCCGGAGGGTGTCGATGAAGAACTGGTAGCCCGCGGCCCGGAGGCGTTCCGGGATCAGGGGCGGCAACCCCCAGTTCTGCCCCTGGGGATTGAAGGCGTCGGGAGGGGCGCCGATAGCCGGGCCCCGGGCAAAGAGTTCTTGGTGCGCCCAGGTGTCGAAGCCCCCGGGGCTCGCCCCCAGGGCCAGGTCCTCGTAGAGGGTGAACGGCAGGCTTTGTTTATGGGCCTCATGGCGCACCTGGCCCAGTTGGGTGGCGGCCAGCCATTGCCCATACTGGAAAAATCCGACTTCCCTCGGGTGCTCCCGGGCGAACTCAGCCACGGCAGGGCTCTCGGGGCGCTGATACGGTTCGGGCCAGCGCCGCCAGTCGCCTTGCTGGAAATGGTCCGCCAGAGCGGAGAACTGACCGAACCTGGCCAGGGACTCGCCCCCGGCTGCCACAAACCGGGCGAACTCCAACCCCCGGGGCGTGATGGCCCCCTCCGGGGCGCCGTGCGCCTGGCAGAACGTCTGATACAGGAGTTCCAGGACCCGGCGCTTTAAGAGGTGGACTTCCCGGTAAGGCACCAGCGCGGCCGCGGCCAGGCGGGCTTTGGCGGCCTGGAATTCCGGGCTGGCCAGGAGATCCTGGGCCTCCCGGCAGGCCGGCAGCTCCGGCACCGCCTCCAGGCTCAGGTACAGAACATTGAGGAAAATCCGGCTGGTGGGGGAATAGGGGCTGGGATCGGCTGTGGGTCGCCCCCCAGGGGCATGGAGGGGATTGACCCCCACGAACGCCGCCCCCAGGGAGCCGGCCCAGCGGATGACCGCCCTCAGGCCGGCAAAATCCCCCACGCCCCAGTTGCCCCGGCTCCTCAGGGCATAGAGCGGCAGGTTCAATCCCCAGGCCCGGCGGCCCTCCTCCAGCCAGGCCGGCGCATACGCCTGAGGCGGCGCGGCGATCAACCGGGTCCGGCCGGTTTCCTCCCGGCCGCCGCTTTTAACCCTCAGGGTCAGATCATAATACCCCAACTCCAGATTGGCGGGCAGAGGCAGCTGCACCGCCACCCGGAACCCTCCCGGGACCGCCTGGCTCTTCAGCCGCCCGATAGGGACCAGCCGCCGCTCCCACCGGCAACGCTCGCC
>JAGVPN010000140.1 GCA_020052215.1 Syntrophobacterales bacterium | reverse complement strand
GGGGGGACCATCGACAAGTACATGGGCGACGCCATCATGGCCCTCTTCGGGGCCCCGCTCATCCAGTCGGACCATCCCCGCCTGGCCTGCCGGGCCGCCCTGGAGATGGTGGCCAGCCTGGAGGCCCTGAACCGGGCCTGGTCCGAGCAGGGCCGCCCGCCTCTGCAGGTCGGGGTGGGGGTCAACACCGGCCCGGTGGCCGTGGGCAACATGGGCTCAGACCGGCTCTTCGACTACACCGCCATCGGCGATAACGTCAATTTAGCCTCCCGCCTGGAGGGACTCAACAAATACTACGGCACCAGCATCCTCATCAGCGACACCACCGCCAAAGCCCTGGAAAACGGTTTCATCCTCCGGGACATGGACCTGGTAAGGGTCAAGGGCAAGGTCCAGGGGGTCCGCATCCATGCATTGCTGGGAGAAGGCGAGCCGGACCCGGACCTGGCCCGGTTCCTCGAGTTATACCACCGGGCCCTGGCCCTCTACCGGCAGAAGCGCTGGGCCGAGAGCCTGGCCCCCTTTTCCCAGGCCCTGGAACTGCGCCCCGGTGACGAGACCTGCCAGCGCTACGTCACCCTGGCCCAGAAACACCACGAGACCCCCCCGGCCCACGACTGGGAAGCCGTAACGGTCATGGATGGAAAATAAGGTGGTTAGAGCAAGAACAGCTGGTAATGTAGGGTGCGTCCCACGCACCATCAATGGTTGCCGGGCCAAAACAAATTGGGTGCGGAGCCCGTAGGCCGGGAAAGCGAAGCGCATCCCGCCTTTAGCAGTATTCCATTTCAAGACCTCGAAAGTTATCATCTGCCGCCCGCTTTTTTTAAAATTAATTTAACAACTGAGGGAAGATGTCCCGATACTAGAAGCGGAGATCAAAATGAGGGACGCAGATAAGACTAAGGACCAACTGGTAACAGAATTAAATATATTGCGCCGGCAGGTGGCCCATTTGCAGGCCAGCGAAGGCCAAATCATCCCTGCGGCTGAGGTCCTGGGCGACAGTGAGGCCAACTATCGGCTCCTGGTAAAGAATCTGCCTAATGTGATTTTCAAAGGCTATAAGGATTGGTCGGCTGATTTCATCGATGACAAAATTGAGTCATTGACCGGTCACCGGAAAGAAGATTTTCAATCCAGAAAAATAAAGTGGCTGGACATTGTGGTCAAGGAAGACATTGCCGACATGCAGAAAAAAATAGTTGAAGCCCTAAAGGGGGATAAGTCCTATATACGGGAATATCGTATCAGACATAAGAACGGCAACGTCTTGTGGGTCCAGGAGAGCAGCCAGATAATTTGTAACGATCAAGGTGCGATCGATTTTATTTATGGAACCTTCATCGATATCAGTGAACGGAAACGGGCCGAAGAAGCTTTACGGGAATCCGAACGCCGGCTGTTGGATATCATCGATTTTTTGCCCGACGCCACCCTGGTCGTGGACCGGAAAGGAACGGTCATCGCCTGGAACCGTGCCATAGAGGCCATGACCGGGGTAAAGGGCCAAGATATTCTGGGAAAGGGAAACTATGAATACGCCCTGCCCTTTTATGGAGAGCGGCGACCGATTCTCATAGATTATGTTTTCAAAGAAGAAGCGGATTACCGGGCCAAGTATGCCAATCTGAGCCGGCGGGGAGAGGTTCTCTGCGGCGAAGCGCACGTACCGCAACTGAGACCGGGAGGCGCTTATCTTTCCGCCACCGCCGGAGGCCTTTATGATTCTCAAGAGAACCTCTCGGGAGCCATCGAGATAATCCGGGATAATACGGAGCGTAAGCAGATGGAAGACGCTCTCCACCGGCAAAAAGAATACCTGGCGGCCTTGCATGAAACCACCCTGAGTCTGATCAATCGCTTGAACCTGCAAGATTTATTGCAGGCCCTCATTACTCGCGCCGGGCAATTGCTGGGTACGCCTCATGGCTTCATTTATCTGGTCAATCCCGAGAAAATGGTGCTGGAATGCCGAGTGGGGGTAGGGATTTTCAGCGGGGTCCTGGGTTCCACCCTGAGGTTGGGGCAAGGCCTATCCGGTAAGGTTTGGCAAACCGGCCAGCCTTTACTCATCGAAGATTATCAGGATTGGGCTGAACGCGCCGCGCACCTGGAATTGGATTACGGCGCCATCGGAGTAGTCATGGGAGTTCCTCTTAAGTCCGGATTGCAAACCACCGGGGTCCTTGGTCTGGCCTGCCAGCGGGATGTCGGCCAGATCTTTGGCGACGAGGAAAAGGAAGTGTTAGGGCGTTTTGCGGAACTGGCCTCCATCGCCTTGGACAATGCCCGTCTCTATGCCGAAGCCGGGGAGGCCAGGGAGGGGGCCGAAGCCGCCAATGAAGCCAAGAGTGTGTTTTTGGCAATGATGAGCCACGAAATTCGCACCCCGATGAACGGGGTCATCGGTATGACGAATCTGCTGCTGGATACCCCACTCTCGGCTGAGCAACGCGAATTCACCGAGACGATTCGCACCAGCGGCGAGGCTCTCCTGAGTATTATCAATGATATTCTGGACTTCTCTAAGATCGAGGCCGGCAAGATGGAACTGGAGCACCAGCCCTTCGACTTGCGCGGCTGTATTGAAAGCGCCCTGGATCTGGTGGTAGCCGGGGCGGCGGATAAAGGTCTGGAACTGGCCTATCAGATTGCCGAGCAAGTTCCGGCCACCATTGCCGGGGATGTGACCCGGCTGCGGCAGATTTTACTCAACCTGCTCAACAATGCGGTGAAGTTCACGGAAAAGGGGGAAATCGTGCTGACGGTACGGGTGGAACCTGGAGAGATGACGGGGGGAGGGAAACCCGCCCTGCCACCTCCGGCCTCCCTGGTCCTGCATTTTGCCGTGGCGGATACCGGCATCGGCATTCCACCCGATCGCCTGGACCGCATCTTCCAATCCTTCAGCCAGGTGGACGCCTCCACCACCCGCAAGTATGGCGGCACGGGATTGGGTTTGGTCATCTGCAAACGGCTCAGCAAGATGATGGGCGGGAGATTGTGGGTTGAAAGCGAAGGCGTGCCGGGGAAGGGGGCCACTTTTAATTTCACCATCCAGGCAGAGCCGGTGGCCATGCCCGTGGTCCCGCGTCAGGAATTGCTGAGCAGCCAACCCCAGTTGGCCGGTAAGCGGATACTGGCCGTGGACGACAACGACACCAATCGCCGCATCCTCATGCTGCAAACGCGGTCATGGGGCATGATGGCGCGAGACACCCGCTCGCCCCGGGAAGCGCTGGAGTGGATCAGGCGCGGCGACCCCTTCGATGTGGCTATTCTGGACATGCAAATGCCCGAAATGGACGGCGTGATGCTGGCCCGGGAGATCCGTTCCCAGAATCCCACCCTGCCATTAGTGCTGTTCTCCTCCTTGGGCCGGATGGAAATTGGCCCGGACACCTCCATCTTTGCAGCTCAAATCACCAAGCCCCTCAAACCCTCCCAGTTATTTGACGTCCTGATGACCATCTTGGCGGAGCAACCGAAAACAGTTCGCAAGAGTGACGAAGCGATCATGGGGCAACTCGATCCCGGCATGGGGCAACGGCTCCCGCTGCGGATCCTGCTGGCAGAGGACAATGCCGTTAACCAAAAAGTGGCGATGCGCCTGTTGGAACGGCTGGGTTATCGTGCCGACCTGGCCACCAACGGTTTGGAAGCCATCGTGGCGTTGCAGCGGCAACCTTACGACGTGGTGTTGATGGACGTGCAGATGCCGGAAATGGACGGCCTCGAAGCCTCGCGCCGCATCAAACAAAACTGGCCCCCTGGCGAAAGACCGCGGATCATTGCCATGACCGCCAACGCCATGCAGGGTGACCGGGAGAAGTGTCTCGCCGCAGGCATGGACGACTACATTACCAAGCCGATTCGCACCGAGGCCCTGGTTTCGGCCTTGGGCAAGACCCAGCCGAAGTCCCTCCCCCCTGACCCCCAGCCGGAATCGGAACCGGCCATTAACCTTAAGCAGTTTGAGAGTTTTCGGCAGACCATGGGCGCCGATTTCATCAATGAGGTCATCGAGGTCTTCAACGAGGATGCGCCCAAGCTGCTGCAAGATCTGCAGCAGGCCTTAACCGCTAATGATGCGGATTTATTCCGCCGCGCCGCCCATAGTCTTAAATCCAACAGCGCGGCATTCGGCGCGGTGAAATTATCCGAGATGGCGAAGGAACTGGAGATTATGGGAAAAGCAGGCAGATTGGCGGAGGTCTCGGAAAAAGTGGCCCGGGCTGAAGCTGAATATGAGATAGTGAAGGAAGCGCTCCAGGAACTGACCAAAACCTGAAAAGCCATGGCTTAGAGGGAACCCTGCCGGGAGTCAAAAGTGTCTAATCTTACGGGCTCCATCCTGGTCGTTGATGACAACCGCATGAACCGCCTGATGCTGGCCCGTGGCCTGGAACAGCAAGGCCACCAGGTCTGGTTTGCGGAGAATGGTCGTCAAGCTTTGGAAATGATGCAAGATCAAGCCCTGGATTTGGTCTTGCTCGATATTGAAATGCCCGAGATGAACGGCTATGAGGTCCTGGAGCAATTGAATGCCAATCCACGCTGGCGGGACATTCCCGTGATCATGATTTCCGCGGTGGATGAAATTGACAGTGTGGTCAAGTGCATTGAGATGGGTGCGGCGGATTATCTCAATAAGCCATTTAATCCCGTTTTGCTGAAAGCCCGCGTCAACGCCAGCTTAGAAAAGAAACGCTTACTCGACAAACAGCGGGAACTGTTTCGCAAATTCGCCACCGACGAAGTGGCGGAAGAGTTGTTGACCTCGGATTTTTCTCTGGGCGGCAAGCTGGTTGACGCCACGGTGCTGTTCTGCGATATCCGTTCCTTCACGACCCTGGCCGAATCGCAATCCCCTGAAGAGACCATTGAGCTGTTGAACGCCTACTATGCCATGATCATCAATGCTACGGCCGGCGCGGGCGGTATGGTCAGCCTGATGGCGGGTGATGGGGTAATGTCGATCTTCGGGGCGCCGTTGGCCCGGGAAGATCATCGCCAGCAGTCGGTGCAGGCTGCCATGCAGATGATCGAGCTCATCGATCTTTTCAATCAAGAGCAAGCCTTGTTGCAGCGCACCCCGATTGCCATCGGCATCGGGATCGCCTCCGGTTCCGTGATTGCCGGCTTTGTCGGCACCCAACAGCGCGCCACCTATACGTGCATCGGCGATACGGTCAATCTCGCCTCTCGCCTGGAGTCGCACACCAAAGTTGTGGGGCAACCTATTCTCATTGAAGAGAACACGCGTCTGGGTCTGGACCCAAAAATTCAGGTGGTGCCCCAGGGCGAAGTGCAACTTAGAGGCAAGACCCAAGCAGTGAAAGTATTCTCGGTGCCGGTGGAGAGGATAAGCTGATACGTTCCCTTGGGTAGAGCTTAACTATGGCCGGATTCACCAAGGCTCACCCGCATGAGGTCAACCGCCTCTCCGACTCACCATAACTGTTCTGCCTCAGCGATTTGTGAGCTAATAAAAATGTTCTGATACCAATGAGCAATCAAAAGACTTTTTTTGTCATTCTGAACGCCGCGAAGAATCTCTCTTTTTATGCCGCCGAGATTCTTCACTCCGCTGCGCTCCGTTCAGAATGACATGAATATCCATAGGTTATTGACTGCTACTTATAGCGTTTGCCATAAATTCCTTCCGTTTGGAGGTTCCCAAATCCCCCTAAATCCAATACGGTTCACTTAAGGCGAAGAAAAATTTTTGTCATGCTGAGTGAAGCGAAGCATCTCGTATTTGGAGATTCTTTGGTCGCTTCACTCCCTCAGAATGACAGAATAAATGATTGGGGGTATCCGGTTGACTCCCGTACCCACTAGATGTTGTTTTTTAATTAACGACTCCATGAATGGATCTTTAATGAACTATAGACTATAACCAAGGCGATTCATTCCCTCCCCCTTGATGGGGGAGGGTGGGGGTGGAAATGCTATGTTCTACATGGGTTTAGCCCAGACACCCCCCTCCCCCCAACCCCCTCCCACCAGGGGAGGGGGAGTTTACAAATCAGGCTAATCTGATGGAATCCGGGCTTCCGGTCATCCC
>JAGVPN010000423.1 GCA_020052215.1 Syntrophobacterales bacterium | reverse complement strand
GGTTACGGCCGGATGATCCCCGAAATGCTGCCGGGTTGCAGGCATGGCCTCCGGGTCATAGGCCTGGACCCGGGCCCCCAACTCCAGTAAGCCGGAGATAACGGTCAACGCCGGGGCCTCCCGGATGTCGTCCGTTTGGGGCTTGAAGGACAACCCCCAAACGGCAAACCCCAGATCTTTCAGGTCGTCCTTAAAGTAAGCGCGTATGGCCTCCAGGAAGAGCCGGCGCTGGTCCTGGTTGACGGCCTCCGCCGCCTCCAGCAGGCGGGGCGTGTATTCTAAGGAATTGGCCGTATGGATCAAGGCCTGCATATCCTTGGGAAAACAAGAGCCGCCGTATCCCAGACCCGGAAACAGAAAGAGGGGGCCGACCCGGCGATCAGAGCCGATCCCCCGGCGCACCATATTGATGTCGGCGCCGGTCCGGCTGCAGATGTTGGCGATCTCATTGATAAAGGATATTTTGGTGGCCAAAAAGGCGTTGGCCGCATACTTGGTCAGTTCGGCGGACACCACGTCCATGACAATGACGGGATGGTTGGTGCGCACAAAGGGCGCATACAACTCCTTCATCAGTTCCGCCACCCGCACTTCGTCGCATCCCGCCACGATGCGGTCCGGCTTCATGAAATCATCAATCGCGGTGCCTTCCTTGAGGAATTCCGGGTTGGAAACCACGTCGAATTCGAAGACTTCGCCCCGGGCTAGCAGTTCCGCCTCGATAACCTGGCGCACCTGCCGGGCCGTTCCCACCGGCACCGTGGATTTTTCCACGATCACCTTGTAGCCGTTCATGTGGCGGCCGATTTCCCGGGCTACTTGCAGCACCATGGACAGGTCGGCGGAGCCGTCTTTGTCCTGGGGCGTGCCCACCGCGATGAAGCAGACCAGGCTCTTTTGAACCGCCGGCCCTAACTCGGTGGAAAAAAACAGGCGGTGTTCCTGATAATTGCGTTTAACGTAATCCTCCAACCCCGGTTCATAGATGGGAATGCGGCCCTGCTCCAGGGCTTCCACCTTGGCCGCATCTGCGTCCACACAGATAACTTCGTTGCCCATTTCGGCAAAGCAGGCCGCGGTCACCAGCCCCACATACCCTGCGCCGATTATTGCCAGTTTCATGAATCAGTTACCCTCCTCCATGACTTCTCCTTGATTTTGCCTAAAATAGATCAGGACTATCTTTATGTTTGCTTTCATCCGGGAAACGCACCGGCGATCGCTTCATTCTCTCCCCTAACCCCGGAATGAACACGGTAAAACCGATCCTCTGATCATCCGGCCGGTCGGTGTAGGACAGGACGACCCCCCAGCAGTCGCGTTGCAGCACCACCCCATACCTTCTTTCCAGTTTATTGTTGGTCTCGAAAGTATGGCCGTAGGTGACCCAGGTTTTCACGGAGCGCATAAGATTTAGATAGGCTTCGACGTTGATTTGTTTGGCGAAATCTTTGACGAAGACATAGTTTAGATTGATATAGTTCTGCCTTTTACTGTCAAGAATCGTCACCTTAAAATCAGCCCGGTCAAACCCTTCCTTGTAAGGGGAGACCCCGATGTTCGACCCCAGGACGAGTTGGCTCAGAGGGTAAAATTGCATTTCCCCCCAAACATCGGAAAAAGGATGATGATGCACGGAATTGCCATCCAGGCCCATGCTGGACTTATTGAAAAAGGAAGTTTGGCTGAGACGAAACCACAGCACATCCCGCACCGTGGTCTGCCCTTGCTCGTTCTGACTGCGCCAGAGAATGTTGTTGGCGACCCCGTAGGTGAGGGCGTTGACGCCGCCGACGGGGTCGTCCCCCTCCCGCACGGGCAGGTTGCGGTTGACCCGGGCCACCCAGCCCTGGTCCAGGGGGTCAAATTGGGGATAGCGGCGAGGATTAAACCGGGGGATATTCGTGTAGGCCACTTCCGGGCGCAGGATGTGTCGAAAAAAATAGGAGGATTCACTGCCGCGGCCGAAGTCCCTCGCCCAGGCCCCGCCCAAGGCCACCCGGGAATCGAACAATTGCCGGGGGATAACTTGCTCCGGCGGGCCGTCGGGAACGGCGTGATCCACCCGGAACACGGTCTCCCTGAATCCCACCCGGGAACTGAACGATATGCCCGGCGTCGGTTGCCCTTGCAAGCTGATATTGGGATGAAAATCCAGCCGGTCGCCGGTCATGCCATGGTTTTGGTAGAAGTAATTGTACGATGAACTCAACCCGAGGTACAACGGCAGCCCGGCCAAGGACATCGGCACCGAATTGATCGAGGCCCCCGGCACCCGGTTGAACAGGTTGGGGTCATTGTTGATAAGTTTTTCGTAATAGCGGGTATAGAGCGTGAAATTGGCCACGGAGAAATTGCGGGCCAGCAAGAAACTGGAAACCCGGGTATTCACCTCTTCTTGCTCCAGGTCCCGCCCAAACTCCATGAGCAATTCCCGGGAATAGCGATTGAGGCCCATGTAGCCGAAATTAAAGTCCGCGAGGTAATTGCGATCGCTGACCCGGTCCAGGGTGCCCCGGGCCTCCCACTCGCCCAGGGGCTGGTTGATCATCCCCGAGGCCCAGTAGCGGCGGTTGGTAATATCTTCGTGGGAGGGGGCATAGCTGTCATTAAGATAGAAAAACCGGAAATTGGCCGCGGCCTCATCGTGTCCCCGGCGGCGGTACTCACCCCCCTGCATGTAACCCCGGTTGGACAGGACGGTCTGGTAGAGGGTGAGATCGGAATTGTTGTTGATGGCCCAATAAAAGGGCGCTTCCACCACCGCCCCCCCCGCCCGGTGCTGCCCATAGGCAGGGATTAAAAAGCCGCTTTGCCGGGAGGTCATCACCGGCAGAACGGCCAACGGCAGGTAGAGCACCGGAACCCCGGCCAGGCGGAAGAGACCATCCCGGCCCGTGGCATAACCCTCCATGACCACCGAGAGCTTGCGGGCTGAAAAGCTCCACACCGGCCGGTCCGCATCGCAGGTGGTGACCTTGGCCTCCTCGGCGTAATAAGTGGTTTCGCCGGTCTTGCGCATCAGGGGGCTGTCCACATGAAAGTGGTTTTTTTTCAGAAAGAGCCGCGCCCCCTGCATCTCGCCGCATCGAGTCGCCAGGTTGAATTGGCCTTCCTGCCCGGTAAAGATATCTTCTCCCAGAATCAGGACCACATTGCCCTTGACCCGGGCTATTTTCGTGGCTTCATTGACCTCCACCTCTGCCGCGGTGATGCGGCGGTCTCCCTGGCGGATTTCCACCTGGCCTGAGGCGGTATAGAGGTGGTTGGCGGCATCATAGGTGACCGTGTCGGCGCGGATCCGCCAAGGGCCACCCTCGAAGCGCTGGCCCTTGAACAGGTCCATCTCCGTAACCGCCCCGGCGCTCCCGACGCTGAGGAGGAAGATCAGGCACCCTAAGGTTAGGATCAAGTTGCGGGCCAATACCAACTCCTGGGATTCTGTTCCAAAATCGTTGAATCATACCACAGGACACCTGCTCTTTCAAGGAAACCGCTAGAGGGAATCCCAGGGGGAGTAGGGGTAAGACCGGCCATGGTCCCGTCAAAAAGAGCAAATGCTTTATTTTTATCATGGTTGCGGAACGAGACGAACATGATGTGCCACCGGATAAAACCTGTCTTAAGGGCAGTTTCCCTTCACCGGCTGCGTCTCGGGGGCCGCGGCGATTAACCCTGCCGTCAGCCCTTGCGCCCACGGGGAAGTTGGCATATTATAGCCCTAAGCGCTTGAACTGACTCTCCCCATTTCAGACGGCGCCGCCGCAGGTCTGCCGGCCTCATCTCAAGGCTCCGGCCTCCCAGAAAGGCAAAACTCTGACAGACTTGGGTGCGGCAGGCTGGGAAAAGAGACGAAACGGTTACGCCAAGTTTCTCCGCGCCCCCGTAGCTCAGTTATGGATAGAGCAATGGATTCCTAATCCATGTGTCGCCCGTTCGAGTCGGGCCGGGGGCGCCAGT
>JAGVPN010000223.1 GCA_020052215.1 Syntrophobacterales bacterium | reverse complement strand
GGTGCCGGCCCGGCGGCCGCCTTCCTGGGAGGCCCCGTGGAGCAAGGGGGCAATCGCGGCGCCGCTCCGCAGGTACAGGGCCCCGACGCCTTTGGGGGCGTAGAACTTGTGGCCCGCCACCGTCAGGAAATCCACCTGCAACTCCTCCACGTCCACCGGGATTTTGCCGACGCTCTGGGCCGCGTCGGTGTGGAAGGGAACCCCCGCCTCCCGGGCCAGGGCGCCGATCTCCCGGATAGGCTGAAGCGCGCCGGTCTCGTTGTTGGCGTGCATGACGCTGATCAGGATGGTGTCCGGGGTCAGGGCTCGGCGCACCTCCTCTGGGTCCAGCCGGCCGGTCCCGTCCACCGGCAGGATGGCGAGGCCAAACCCCTGGGACTGGAGATAGCGGCAGGGGGCCAGCACCGCGGGGTGCTCCGTGGCACAGGTGATGATCCGCCCGCGGCCGTGATGCGCGGCCACGCCTTTGATCACGGTGTTGTTGGCCTCGGTGGCCCCGCTGGTGAAGACGATCTCCTGGGGGGGGCAACCCAGCAGGGCCGCGACCTCCTGCCGGGCCTGGCGCACCGCGTCCCGGGCCGCCAGCCCCAGGGGATAATCGCAGCTGGGATTGCCGAATTCTCCCGCCAGAAAAGGCCGCATGGCCTCGAAGACCTCCGGGGCCACGGGGGTGGTGGCATTGTAATCTAGATAAATCATGGGAGGGCCAGAACCTGTTTAAGAGCCTTGCTGATATTTTCCAAGTCTTCTTTGGACATCTCCTCGATCCAGGCGGATAGCCGGGTTTTGTCTATCGCCCTGATCTGATCGCAAACCGCACTCACCTCTTGGCCCATACATCGGACTCTTACGGTAATGGGCGGCCTTGCCGCGGCGGAGCGGGAGAGGGGTACAACCAGGACCGTTCTCCGGGCTTGATTGAGGGGAGAAGTACCCACCAAAACACCGGGGCGAACTTTTTTGATCTCCGCTCCTCGGGTGGGGTCCAGATTTACCCAGAAGACGCTACCACGTTTCAGTTTCGATTCCATCGCCAACGGTTACGTCCCAATCAGCCATCTCGGCCTGGAGTTGCTCATCCTGTTCCACGGCCAGGGCGCACTCATAGAGTTCCCGCTCCCGCCGACGGACCTCTTTTTCCAGCAGGTCAGCCACCACCTTGCTGCGTTGGCGAGGCGGGATTACGGCCTGCATCCTGGCATGTAACTCATCTGATAATGAAACCAACACCTTCACCGTGATGTCTCCCAATCCCTCATTTAGATATAATATATCCGATATCTTGGTTTGTCTCAAGCCATTTTAGCCAATTCTCCAACCAGCCGCCCTAATTTTTTTAGAACCTTTCCACCTTGACAGACTCTTGATAGGCGCTAAGATTAGACCAAATTAAAATTGTCTAAACTTCAACCTGCCATGAGCCACTCCCTATCTCCCAACTTCTACCGACTGGCCCAATGGCTGATCCGCCAGACCCTGGGACGATTTTTTACTCTGCGGGTGGAGGGCCTGGAGCACCTGCCGGCGAAGGGACCCGCCATCATCTGCCCCAAGCACCAACGCTGGGAAGACATCCCCTGCGTCGGCACGGCGCTGCCCATGCCGATGCACTATATCGCCAAGGTGGAGTTGTTCCGGCAGCCGGTGGTGGGGGAGTTGCTGGGGGCCTGGGGCGGGGTGCCGGTGGACCGGCAAAACCCCCGGGCGACGCTGTCGTCCTTCCGCCGTCTGCTGCCGCTCCTGAACCAACGGGCTTTCATCGTGCTGTTTCCCGAAGGCACCTATGTCGTGGGCCGGGCTGGCCCCGGCAAGCACCGCCTGATTCAGTTGCTCCTCAAGTTGCAAGGGCAGGAGGGCTTAGGGTTGCTGCCCTTTGTCCCGGTGGGGGTGGCCTATGAGTCCCGGGCCTGGGGCTATACGGTGCACGTCAAGCTGGGACCGCCCCTCTCGGCCCCCGGCCCCCGCCAGGCCCAGGCCCTTACGGACGCCCTCATGGACCGCATCGCCCGGCTGTCGGGGTTCTGATATGCAGTCGCTATCCAGATAGGATTTTTAAAATCATCTGCACACCACGCCCTATGGCACGGCGGGCAGTGCCCGCCCTACGTTTAATTCCTCTCGTTTCCCATGGGGGTGCGCGGTGCGCAACCTACATGATTTTTCTGACAACTGACAACTGACAACTGACAACTGACAACTGCATTATAACCTCCCACCAGCCAATAAGGCGTTTTTCAGGGCCAGGGCTTTTTCGGCCACGGACATGGGGGTGGGTCCCAGGATGCGGATCATGGGTTCCTTGCCAAACTCGCCCCGGTCGTAGATCAGGTCCGGGGGCGGCTCCCCGGGTTTGAGCACCGAGGCCACGCCCCAGGCCAGGGTGCTGCCTTCCTGCGCCTTGACCTCCGGGGGTTCATTGTTGCGGTCAAAGCTGGCCACCCGCAGGTGAAGCAGGGGCGCCAGGTCATCGACGCCTTCGAAGAATTTGACGTTCATGGCGCTCCTGATCTCCGGGTGGGTGGTCATGGCGGTGAGGATGATTGCGCTGATGTGGCGGGAGGCGCCGAAGGCCGGCGGGGCCGGGATCAACAGGCCCTGGGGGCCGGATAACAGCCGCCCGGGGAAGGCGGCCACATCCTGGGGGCCTTCCGGGTAAGGGGTGGCGTATCCCAGGTTGGACATGACTTCCGGGATGAGGGGGTCGATGCCCTCTTTTTTCAGGCGGGCCGCGGCCGTCTCCAACGCGGCCAGGACTTCCAGACGGGCCAGGTCCCGGGCGAAGGGGGCATAGGGGTTCACCGGGCCGGTCCCCTGTCCCAGGGGCAGGCCGTACTTGAGGGCCTGGGCTGTGAGTTCCCGGGCCTGGTTCACCGCTTCCGGCACCGAG
>JAGVPN010000200.1 GCA_020052215.1 Syntrophobacterales bacterium | reverse complement strand
TTGCAATCAAAAGGTAATTATTGGTAGCCGCAGGCTTTAGCCTGCGCCTGCACAGGCTGGAAAGCCTGTGCTACCATTTGAGTGCGAAGTGGTATCAGTCCTTCGTCTCTGGCCCGTCCCCGGCAAAGGATTCCACCAGTTGCTGGACGGTGAGTTTCTCCCAACCAACCGGGGCGGGGGACGAAACCAAAGGTTTCAGGAGCGTGATCAGCCGGGGCTCTCCGGCCAGGGCTACGTCCAGGCCGGCGCCCCGGGATTCCCGCAGGCCCTCCAGCACTTCCTTGACCGTGACCTGATTAAGGGGCAGCTTGGGCAGGAACTGGGGGGATGCCCCCGGCCGGGCCGGCGCCACCTCCACCACCAGGTTACAGTCCTGGAGCGCCTGAGTCACCCGATCGGCCAGGTGGTTGCCTCGGGGGAGAATCTGGTTCAATTCGTCCCGGGACAGGGGCGGCTGCCGCTTCAGGAAACGGGCCCCGATACTCACCAGGGCGGCCAGGCAGAGGTACTCATCCACCGGCTCCGGCGGGGCCGGGGGGCGCCGGAACTGCCGGGTGAGGCCGTCCAGGTTCTGGTGGGCGAAGGCGATCTCGGTGCCGAACAAGAGGATGAGCCAGCACCAAAAAAGCCAGATGAACAGAAAGAGCAGGTGGTACAGGGCGCCATAAATGGCGTTGTAGTAGGTGGAGGCCCCCTGAATCGCGGTAAAAATCCACTGGGCCACCTGCCAGACAGTGCCTCCCACCACGCCGCCCAGCACCGCGGACCAGAACCTGACCTGGGTGTTGGGCATCACCAGGTAGATAAAGATAAAGGCGAACCACAGCAGGCCCAAAGACACCATCCACCGGGTGGCGGTGAAGAAGATGGCCGGCATGATGCCGGACAGGACTTTGATGACGTACCCGAGACCCCAAAAGGAGGTGGAAAACGTCAGGGCTACGGCCATCAGGATGGGAAAGATCAGAAAGATGCTGAGGTAGTCGCTGACCTTGCGGCTAAAGGGGCGGGTCCGGGACACCTGCCAGGTCTTGTTAAAGGCCTTCTCCACGTTGGTCATGACGATGACCAGGTCCAGGAGCAGGACCACCACCCCAAAGACCCCCAGGGAGGTCACCTTGGTGGCCTCGATATATTGCAGGATCTGGGTGGCGAATTCCCGGGACCCGGGGGCCAGGTTCTCCAGGAGGTAGGTGGCCAAAAGGCGCGGCACCCCGATGGCCTGCAAGATAGCGAAGAGCAGGGCGAACAGCGGGATGAAGCCCAGGATGGTGGCGTAGGCCAGGGCCGAGGAGCGCACCAGGGATTGGTTGCGGAAAAGGCCGCGGCCCGCCAGGACCAGAACCCGCAGGCATTTCAGGGCCAAGAGGCGAACCTGCCCGCGGCCCTCATCCTGCCAGAGGCGGCGCCGGCAAAAATCATGGAGATCGGTTAACAAGTGGGCCACTGGTTATCCTGTCGTCAACTCCGGCTAATGGGTCAGGGAGTAGACCTCCGGGCTTTGCTCCTTGATTTCCATGGTCAGGGCTTTGCCGGTATTCTTGCCGAACTCCCTGAAATCCGCCACCAGCAGATAATTGAGCACCGTGCGGAGGTCAGAGGAGGATCCCACGCTGTGGGCTTCCCCCACCCAGACGGGGCGCGAGATCTTCTGAGTCCGGTAGGCGGGGCCCTCCACCACGTTGATCAGGAGCCAGCGGTCATAGAGAGAAGTGCTGCCGGAGTAGCCCCCCCAGGGCATCCCGACGTAAACGGAGGGGCCCCCCCAGCCGCCCCAACCATACCCCCCTCCCCAGCCGATACTGCCATAATAGTCCGGCGTGGTGGTGATGACACTACGGGGCTCTCCTAGGCCGTACCCGAAAAACAGGTAATAATCGGCCTTCTCGAAGCTGGTGACGGGATAGCCATGCGTTAACAGCAGTTTAGTGATTTTCCCTTTGACTTCCGCCTCCAGCAAAGGATTCTTGGCCTCTTGATTTTCCATCACGCAAAAAGATCCCCCGGGGTTGACCTGGGCCGCCGCACTGGGATCGGTGTAGCCGTTGACCTTGATAGTATAAGAAGCAAAAGAGCTGCAGCCTGACAACCATAAGCCGATAACAAGCATGGCCAGGAATCCGAGGGGTTTCTGCATCGTAGGCCTCTCAGTTGCGGTGGATTTGTGGCTGTTTCCCGGTTTGCCGGCCTGGATCTGAAACGAATAAGCACGGCCGGGCAATCACGAACAACAAACCCCCGGTAGATAGATGCGTTCGATCAAGCTTTCCAGCTTCCTCTGAATCTCCGTCAGGGGCGGCAGGACCGGCGGCGGCGGCAATTGCTCCTCCGTCAGCTTCTGGCGCTTGAAGCGCATGCGGGTGGAAAGCTCCTCCCGCTCCGGGGCCAACAGGCCCCCGGTCATACACTCTTCCCGGCCGCCGTCCAGGGCCTCCATCTGGGCCGCAATCAGGCCGAAATCATAGGAGAGATTGAACTTGTGGATGTCTTCGTTGAGCAATCTCAGGTGCGTCTGGATCTTGGCGTAGGCCTCGTGAAGCGTGACGCTCTCCTGCTGCAGGCGCTCGTAGAGGTCGAAGATCAGGTTGCGGAAGCGGCGGAAGGCGGTGAGGCCTCGGCGCCGGATATCCTGGAGGAGTTCCAACTGTTCCCGCCCCGACAGATTGCCATACTCCGGGTAAAACGGCCAGGGATCGAGCTTGAGGACCGCCATCATCCCGGCGCAGGCATCCTTGGCGCCCAGGGCCTGGTACAAGGCCATAAAACGCCGCCCTAGGCCGGCCATGCCTTTGGCGTAGTCCTGAACCTCCTGGCCCAGAAGCTCCGTATCCTCTTCCACATAGACCCGGTCGGCAAAAAAATTATCGACGATTTCTTTCTTGATGTGAACTTTTAAGGCATCTAAGACCTTATCGACGTCGCCCATGTCGGCTCCTGGTCCCCAAATCCGGAGATCTGCAGCTTGATCGCCGGAAATTGAAGCCCTTTAGATCTCGGAATCCGGCTCCACCGGCGCCGCCGGTCCCGCCTCGCCGATGCCCAACTCGGCCAGAGAGAATTCCACCTCCCGCCGATCCTCCATCTCCAGGGTGACGGTCTCCCGGATGAAATTATAGCGGATGATTTTCCCCTCGCCCTCGGGGGCCTGGAGGCGTTTTCCCACCTTGGGCAGAGACTTCCGGAGTTCCTGGTAAGAGGAGTACTCATAGGTGAGGCAGCACATCAGGCGGCCGCAAATCCCGGAGATTTTATTGGGGTTGAGGCTGAGTTGCTGTTCTTTGGCCATGCGCACGCTCACCGGTTCGAAATCCCGGAGAAAGCCGGCGCAGCACAGGCCCCGGCCGCAGATTCCCAGGCCGCCCACCATCTTGGCCCGGTGACGCACCCCGATCTGCCGCAATTCGATGCGGGTGCGGAACTCCTGGACCAGGTCTTTGACCAGCTCCCGGAAGTCAACTCTCCCGGGGGCGGTGAAATAGAAGATGATCTTGGAGGCGTCGAACAGGCATTCCACCTGCACCAGGTAGATGGGCAGCCGGTGTCCCTCCACCCGGTCCTGGCAAAATTGCAGGGCCCGCTGTTCCATGAGGTGGTTGTTTTCTTCCTGGGCCAGATCTTCGGGGGTGGCCAGCCGCACCAGGCTCTTCAGCCGGGCGGAAAATTGCCTCTCGGGGTCCGGGTAGACGCCCACCACCTTGCCGAGCCTCAGGCCGCTCTCATGTTCTAACACCACCCGGTCTCCCGGGTTGAGGCAAAACGGCCCCGGGTCCACCAGGGAGCAGTGGTTGCCGGGCCCGAGACAGATCTTAGCGAGAATCATGGGGGTTCCCTTGGCGCTGCAAGCGCAACCCCAGGATGTCCAGGGTCAATTCCGGGTTGAGGTTGGCCTGGAGATGACGCTGGGCCTTTCCCAGGGCCGCGAAGTTGGCGAACCAGGTTGCCGGGGCGGCGCTGGCCCGGGCCTGCTCCAGGGTAGTCAAGAGATCCTGATGGGCCAGGAGGCCGGCGGGCGCCTGAAAATGAGCCAGCAACAGGTCCCGGTACCAGAGTTGGGCCAACAGGAGAAAATTGTCCAGGTCGGCGCGGTTTTTGGTCAGGCGCTGGGCCCACTCCAACACCAGGCCGGTGGAACCCCGGTTCAGACGGGCCAGGTCCCCGAGCACCTGGTCCCGCTGCCGCAACAGTTCGTCGGGGTCCAGGGCCAAAGCCCGGCCCAGGGACCCGCCGCTCAGGGCGGCCACCAGGGCCGCCTGGGATCGGGGCAAAGAGCGCCGGCTCTCCAGTTCCTGGATGATCAGGGCCGACGGCAGGGGCGCAAAGGCCAGCTTGTGGCACCGGGAGACGATGGTGGGCAAAAGATCAGCTTCGCCCCGGGCGATGAGCACCAACAGATGCTGGGGAGGCGGCTCTTCCAAAGTTTTCAACAAGGCGTTGGCCGCGGCGTCATTTTGGGCGGTCAGGGCTTCCGCGGGTTTGATGAGCACTACCCGCCAGCCGCCGCCCAGGGGTGGATATTCAGTCACGCGGCGCAGTTCCCGGATCACCTCGATCTTGATCTGATTCTTCCCTTCTTCCGGGGAGATCACCAAAAAGTCGGGATGGGTGCCCCCGTGCAGGCGGCGGCAGGAGGGGCAGGTCCCGCAGGCGTCGCCATCCGCCCCGGGCTGGGCGCAGTTCAGCGCCGCGGCCAAAGCCCGGGCGGTGGTGGCCTTGCCCACGCCCCCCGGCCCTAAAAACAGGTAGGCATGGGACAGCCGGCCCGCCAGCATGGCGGTTTTCAAATGAGACACGACCCAGTCCTGCCCCAGTATATCCCGGAAATACCGGAGGCCGGATTCCGGGGGGGGCGGGGTCGGCGTGGTTGCCTGATCTTTCTTGGGGGCTGCCATGTTATGAAAATTTTTTCCCGCTGCAATCAGCTTTAAATAATCCCCCTAAATCCAATACTGTTCAGTTAATATATTTATAGCTGTTTGGAGGTCGATTTTGGGCATTGGTTTAGAGCCGCGGCGCCGCAGAGGGAAAT
>JAGVPN010000124.1 GCA_020052215.1 Syntrophobacterales bacterium | reverse complement strand
TTCCTGGATCAGGTCTGCGACCGGGTGCTGGACAGCGACGGCCCGCCCCGGCGGCCCCGCCTGCCCCTGGGACAGTTGCAACTGGCTGCCGAGCCCGGCCAGCCCGCGACCAGGTCTTACCGGGCGGAGTTCTACGAGTTCGCCGCCGGCGGCTTTCGCCTGGATTTTCAAGGGAGTATCGGGAAAGAGGGCTATTATCTCCCCGGGGCCTTCCTGGCCCTGCTGCAATCCTGCCTGGACAACCTGGGGGACGACCCCCTGCGCCGCCTGATCCGAGGGCTGGTGCGACTCCACTTCTACTACCGCTACCGCCGGGATTTCTGGGAAGGCGGGGCGCTCACCGGTGGCCCGTTCTTCGCCCTGGGAACCGAGGAGATCAACCCCGAGGCCGCCACCCCGGAGGTGTGAGGTAGCGGTCAGCTTTCAGCTTTCAGCAATCAGCCAAAAGCCGCCTCGGCTGGCGCGACTATCAGGCAGTTGAAAACGGCTCCTGGGGTTATCCTGAACGCAGTGAAGGATATCGCGGAATCCGATTTTTCCGCTTCCCAAGCCCCTGTCCTGTAAAGTTTTTGGTGGCACCGGCATCTTGCCGGTGCGGGTGGCACAGGTTGAAAACCTGTGCCACCAACGGGGCCGGGCGGAGGCCCGCCCCACTGAACTTTTTATGCTTTATACCAAGTTGCCGTCATAGAGGTAATTCTGGCTTTATGGGCGCAACTGCCGTAGGGGCGGTTCGCGAACCGCCCCTGCAATTCGGATTATTATTTGTTTGACGGCAACTTGGTATTACGGGTGGGCCACAGGCCCATGAGGAACTGCTCCAGAAAGTCTTTCGTAGGGTGCGTCCTACGCACCAGGGGCTTATGGCAGGGGCGGACACACAGGTCCCGCCCCTGCAAAAAATCTTTCATTGATTGCGACCCGGTATGAGGCGGGAACAGCAATCGCTTCACCGGCACAAGCAAAGCATGAAAAAAGGCAGGGCCGGATGGCCCTGCCTTTTGTGCGTCGAGACGGTCAGCGCCTTATTTCCGCCACTGCCTCAAACCGGCCAGGGCGAGCAGGCCGGATCCCAGGAGCCAGACGGCGCCGGGGATAGGGACCAGCGAGCCGCCCTCAGCATAGATCCGGGGGCCTTGTCCGGGAGTCTCCGAAGCATAGATCGTGATGCCGGTATCCCTGGAGGCTTCAAGTAAAAAGCTGCTGTAACTGCGTCCTGCCGTCAGATCAGCCTGGACCTCGGCGGTGACGTCAAAGCTCTTGATACCGGCGCTGCCGTCCCACGGGAAAGCAGCATAGGTGTCGAAAATTACCCAACCGGTGTCATAGCCCCAGGCAAGGGGATTATCAACGGCAATATTGCCCGTGGGCAAAATGGCGCCGGGGTTCAAATGCCGGACATAGGCCGAACCGTAATACCACCAATTACCGGCGCCCAATGAATCCAACTGGAGTGTGGCCCCGGTCAGGGTAGCCCCCTGAAGCGCCGCGATAGGTATCTCCATGTATATGTTAAAGTGATCGTTGCCGTAGGGGGCATTAAATTGTAAATTAGCCCACATCGTGGGATCGCCGGTGACATAGGGGTCGACACCATATTTTGTGTTATAGTGCAGCGTCCCGTCCCCAGCCCCTGAAGCCCAGAGGGTCACCGCATTTGCCTGGGCCGGGACGGCAAAGCCCAAAATCGCCACCGCCAATGCCAAACCTAGCACTGCCAAGACCTGAGTTTTGTTCAAGTTACTGGACATCATCGGCCTCCTTGCCACCGCATTCGGTCTCGAATGCTTCAACCGGCGCTTCTTGCTCCGGGCTGTCAGAATTTTTAGTTTCTGAGCTGGCGGCCTCTCCAATCAATGAGGCCGACCAGGTTTAGGCAAAAGCCGGTTCAGCCAAATAACAAAAGCCAGGTTGCTCTTCCAGGCAACCCGGCTATCTCCAGAGATCTTTGGGACCCGTGGCTTTCCGTCCCCGCCTCGCGACGGGTTTGGCTTTGTCTACTCTTAATGTACCAAAAATAACATCGAATCCATATCTATGTCAAGTTTTCTGTCTCAATATTTTATTATTAAATATTATTTTATAGAGATTTATAATCAGGCGGACATTCGCTGCAGCAGGCTGGCTTTGATGCGGTCGAACTCCTCGGGGCTGATGACGCCATCGTCCCTTAGCTTGATGAACTCCTCCAGTTCCTCCCGGAGGCGTTCCGGCGGCAGCCAGGCGTGGGTTTCGGCGGCCTCGGCTTCCAGGGTGAGAGGGCCGGCCAGGGCCAGGGGCTGGGGACGGCCCGGGGGGAGAGTGGCCTGGTCCAGGCGGTGGGCCCCGGTGTAGCGCAGGGTGAAAACCCCGTTCATCAGGGAGATTTCCACGTCCTTGCCGCTCTGAGTGGCCTCCCGCATCAGGTCCTGGAAGTCGCCGGTCTGGGCCGCCATCTTGGCCTTGATGGCTCCCCAGCGGCGGTAGAGGCGCCAGACGATATAGGCCAGCAGGCAGGCGAACCC
>JAGVPN010000295.1 GCA_020052215.1 Syntrophobacterales bacterium | reverse complement strand
TGCCGAGCCGTAACTTCATGGTGAACAGGCAATTACCATGGATAGAACCTTGCATCTATCTAATACCGCCAGAACTTAGCCTGGCGCACCAAGAGGCTCAAATAATATTCTTTTGATTGCTCTTTGGTATAAAATCCACTTGGGGCTTGATCTGAGGTGACAAAATTCTCTATAGTTAAAGATAATTTCCTTAACAAGAGCCAATCAAGGCCCGGCTGGAATCCTGGTAGGCCTCGGTGGGGAGTGCGGCGCCGAAGAAAGCCTGACCGGGCGGTAAGACCATACCAAATCTCTATGAGGTGACTTGTGATTATGATCGTGTCCCGTAGCAACTACGGCCTCTGCCTGCTGGCATTGGCCCTGACTCTGGCCCTGGTGGGCGCGGGTTGGGCCCAAACCGCCACCTCCGCTTCACCGGAGCAGGCCAACCACTACCGCCAGGCGGTTTCGCTCCTGGAACAGGCGGAAGCGCAATTAACTGCCGCAAATCTTTCCGCCGCCCTGTCCCTGGTGAAACAGTCCAATGAAAAATTTACCCTCCTGCAGAAGGAATGCGCCGCGGTACTGGCGGAGCGCCAGCTTTCCTCCCAAGAAGCGCAGCAGTTGGCCATCAACCAAAAATTAGCCGCCGACGCCCAGGCTCAGGCGGATCAGTTGCTTTCCACCGCCGCGGCCAAGAAGAAGGAAGGCCAGGAACTGCAAGCCCGGGGACAGGCAGAGGCGGGGGACGCCGCCTTGCGTGAGGCCGGAAAAGGATATCTCCAATCGCAAACTCTCTCCATCAAGTCGGCAATTTATGCCCTGCGCAATCAGCAGATAATCTTTCGGTTCCTGGCGCCTTAATTCCGGCAACCGGGCTTAAGGAGGACGCGGGCCCAAGGCCTAAACCGCTTCGGGCCGCGCTCCCTCCCGGTCCAGGGCACGAACTTACCCCGGTATTTGCAGGAAAGGCGATTTTTGAGTTGACATCAGGGCCTAAACTAGACCATCAATGATGGAATATTTTCTCAGGAGGGAGGACAAGATGAGTCGAGCACTGTCAAGGGTTCTGGTGGCGGCGGCCCTGGTAATTCTCGTGGCTGGCGGTTCCCAGGCTGCGGACCCAAAGCAACCCATCAAGATAGGGGCCTTCTTCGCCCTGTCGGGGCCGGCGGCGCCCATCGGCACGCCCACCAAGCTGGTGGCGGAAATGGCGGTGGACCAGATCAACAAGGCGGGGGGCATCAACGGTCGGCCCCTGGAACTGATTATCGGCGACACCGAGAGCGACCCGGCCAAGGCCGCCACCATCGCCAAGAAATTCATCCACTCCGACAAGGTGGCGGCCATCATCGGGCCCACCTCCACGGGCGAGGGGATGCAGGTGAAGAAGATCGTGGAAGAGGCGGGCATCCCCATCTTCATGACCGTGGGGGGCGATCCGCCCATCATGCAGCAAACCGGGCCTTTCACCTATATTTTCAAGTCGCCCCAGCGCTCCTCCACCGCCATCAAGAAGCTCTTTGAGTACCTGAAGGCGAAGAAGATGACCAAGGTGGCCCTGCTCACCGCCTCGGACCCCTTCGGCAAGGACGGGGCCGTCTGGCTGGAAAAACTGGCCCCGGAATTCGGCATCACCTTCGTGGCCAAGGAGTCTTTCAGCTCCAAAGACACGGACATAACCCCCCAGCTCACCAAGATCAAAAACGCCGCGCCCCAAGCCATCATCTGCTGGACCATTGGGGCGGCTGGGTCCATCGTGGCCAAAAACAAGGCCCAATTGGGCATCACCATCCCCTTGTTTCAGTGTCACGGCCAGCCGGGACCGGAATATATCCAACTGGCCGGCAAGGCCTCCGAGGGGGACCGCATGCCCTCCACGAAATTGATGGCCGCAGGCCAGCTACCGGATAACGACCCCCAGAAGAAGGTGATCCAGAATTTTATCCATCTCTATAACGACGTTTACCATTACGACAAGCAGTTCCCCCTCAACACCCACTCGGGCTACGCCTGGGACGCCATCACCATTGTGGCCGACGCCATGCGGAAGGCGGGCACCGACCCCAAGGCGCTGCGCGCCGCCATCGAGGGGACCAAGGGCTACGTGGGGGTGTCCGGGATCTATACCCTGAGCCCCGAAGACCACAACGGCCTGGGCACCGATTCCATGGTTATCATCCAGGTCAAGGACGGCAAATTCGAGACGGCTAAATAGGGCCGGCGTCTCAGCCTTAAACCTATCCACTCCGGGGCCCGCCGCGGCGGGCCCCGGTTTTACTAGTCATCGCCGTCCCCCTTTCCTCGTAAAGGATTCCCCGCCTTCCCCTTAGCCGGTTAAAAACTTGATCCGCGTAGCCCCGCCTTCAGTTCATCTCATCTTTCACATTTTACCCGGCTCGAATGGTTTTTCATGCTATACTAAAATGCGGCTGCGGCAAATCCGGAACCTGATAATATATCAGTGAATTGCGTCGGTTAGGCCGCTAATTTCAGGCATCCCCGGGTCGACGATGCTCGATGCGAACCTGGGGATGAAGGCGTAGGGTCCTTTTTTCACGGTTATTCACCTTTGCAGGAAGGGGTAAACCATGAGTTTATCAAGGAAGCTGTTCCCGCAATCGTCTCGGGGCGTTGGCGCTTGCGCCCGCCAACTGGTCCATTTATTGATCTGGGGGGTGGCGCTGGCTTGGCTGGCGGCCTCAGGTCTGGCCGCGGCCCAGGAACGGCCCAAGGCAGCCGCCAAAGACGGGTTCGACCCCAAGAAACACTTCACCATCGTCAAGATCGAACCGGACGCCGGGGCCGAGGAGGTCAGGATCTTTTTCAGTGACCCCCTCTTGCTGGAGAACCTCCGAAGCAATCTGCGGCTGCTGCCCCGGGTCAAGATCGACTGGAACCGCACCAAGCTTGACGCCAAAGGGGTATTGACGCTGCGGGGGGCTTTCCGGTACGGCGCCGGCTATCTCATCACCCTGCCTGAAACCCTGAGGGTGGGGAAAAAGACCTACTACAAAACGGCCAACGCCTTTTTCATGACCGACCGGCCCCCCAAGGTGGAATTCGTGGGGACTCAGAGCGTCATCGAACGGGACAGCCGGCAGTTGCTGCACGTCCGGGCCCAGAACGTCAACAACCTGAGATTCGAAGGGATACGGGTGCCGCCTCTGCTGCTGCCCTTGGCCCTGGCGGCGGAGAAGTCCCCTGCCGACTGGGACCGTATCTTAGATGAGTTCAAGACCGCCTCCGAGGGGTTCAAGCCCTTCGTCACCTCCCATAAGGATCTGGCCGAGTTTGTCACCCCGCCCCTGGCCGAAAAGCAACTCTTTCCCGCCGCGGGCGAGAAGAACAAGCCCTGGGCGGTCACCCTGCCGCTGAGCTTTAGGCAAGGCAAGGAGGCCGGCGCCCTGGAACTCATCCGGGTGCAGGACAACGAGGCCGGCAGTCCCGCGGCCACCCCGCCCCGGGTTTTTGAAATCACCAATCTGGGGCTGACCTATAAACGCGGCCAACAAAATCTGCTCCTCTGGGTCACCTCCCTCAAAGCCGGAACTCCCGTGGCCGGGGCCCGGGTTCTCGGCTTCACCCGGGACATGGAGGTCTTTTCCCTGGGGCGCACCAACGCCGACGGGGTGCTGCTCTTCGAACCCCATGACCTGGCGGGGTTGTCCCTCAAGAACCCCAAACAATTACAGCCGGTTAAGCGGACGGTGAACCAGAGCGACCTGGTGCTGCTGATGGCCGGGACCGGCGACGACGTGGCCTTTATCCAGGTGACGCCCCAGGGCAACCTCAAGCCCCAGGGAATCTGGCAGGTGAAGGCCGGCGATAAAATCCGCAACCTCAGGGGCAACGTCTTCACGGAACGGGGCGTTTACCGGCCCGGGGAAAAGGTCTTTTTCAAGGGCGCGGTCCGGGAATATGGCCATGGCCGCATTTTCCCCCCAAAGGGCGAGGTGTGCTTTTTTGAGGTCATCAGCCCCAAAGGCGAGCAGGTCTTTACCAAGGAGGACCGGACTTCGGATTTCGGCACCGCGGCCGGGGAACTCCTGACCCAGAGTTACTGGCCCCTGGGGACCTACACCCTGAACATGACTTTTGGCCCGCCAACTCCTGCAGAAGCCACCCCTGCCCGAAGGGGCCGCCGGGGAGGGGACCCCTCGCCAGGGGGGGTGGAGGCCGGCCCCAAAAACCAGGTGAGCGTCACCTTTCAACTGCAAGAGTTCAAACCGCCCCGGCACTTCGTGGGGATCAACTTTCAGCAGATCACCCGCGCCGTGAAGGGTTACGTCAATCGGGGGGAGGAGAAATCTCCCTTTGTCAAGATCATGCTCAGCGGCTCGTATTACGCCGGGGGGCAGGTCAAACACGGCCAGGTGCGCTGGAAGATTTTTCAATCCAAGACCAGCTATCAGGTCCCGGGGCATGACAACTTCACCTTCGGTTACGGCGGCGACGACCAGGGCGTGTTGATCGAGAGCGGCCAGACCATTTTGGATGAGAAGGGTAGGGCGGAACTGGACTTTCCCCTGGACCGCCAGGTCATGAACGGCCAGCACGGCCTCTCCGTGGTGGCCACCGTGGTGGACTTCGATGGCCGGGCCGCGTCGGAAACCAAGGTTTATCAGGTTACCCCGGAATTTCTGGTGGGCATCAGCCGCCACCCGGCGGAGGCCCGGGCCGATGAGGAGCAGGTCCTCACGGTTATGCTGGCAAAGCCGGATGGCAAGCGGGTAAACCGGGGGGATCTCCAGGCGGAGATCCTGCAAAAGAGCTGGGCCTACGTCGCCAAGCGCAACGAGCAGGGCGACCTCTATTGGGATGGCCAGGAAATCTGGCGCAAGACCATGGCCAGCGACCTGACCCTAAAGAACGGCACGGCCACCTTCCGGTTCTCCTTTGCCTGGGGCGGTAGTTATCTCCTGGCCTTTACCTACAAAGACCGCGCCGGCCGCAGTTTCACTTCGGCCACGGTTTTTGAGGCCAGCGGCGAAAACTACGCTTACGAAAACCGGGAACTGCCTTACCTGCCCCTGGCCCTGTCCGCCGACCAGCCCGCGTATAAGCCGGGGGAAAAGGCCAGGCTCACGGCCCGGCCCCGGAGCCCGGTGTCCCGCTACCTGGTCACCCTGGAGCAGGAAGGCGTGCTGAAGTACCAGGTGATCACCCCCAAATCGGACGCCGATACCCTGGAAGTTCCCATCCTGGCCGAATATGCCCCCAATTTGTATGTTTCGGTCCTGGGTCTGACGACCCGGGGGGAATTCCCGGTGTACGCCGGCCACTACGATACCCAGGCTCCCGGTTTTTACTGGGGGACCCTCAACCTGCCGGTCCGCCAGGAAGTGGAAGGGCTCCAGGTCAAGATCAGCCCGGCAGTCAGCGAACTCAAGGCCGAGCCCGGGGCCAAAATGACCCTGGACTTCACCGTCCAGGGCCCCAAGGGCGCCGGAGTGGAAGCGGAGATGGCCGTGGCGGTGGTGGATGAAGCCGTCCTGGCCCTTACCGGGTTTAAAACTCCCACCCTGGAGTCCCTGACCAAGTTTGACCGCCCTCTGGAGGTGTTTACCGGGGAACTGCGTGCTTTACTGGTGCACCAGACTCCATTCTATCTTTCCGCCAACGAGCCCCTGACCGGCGGCGGCGGTTTGAGCGAGGAGGTCTTGTCCAAGCTCAGGCGGCGTTTCGAGGCGGTGGCCTATTTCAACGCCCAGGTGCGCACCGACGCCCAGGGACGGGCTCAGGTGAGCTTCACCCTGCCCGACAATATGACCACCTACCGGATTTATGCCGTGGTCTTGGACCGGGGCAGCCGCTTTGCCAGCGTCCAGCGCCCCCTGCTGGCCACCAAGGACTTTTACCTGGAACCCGGTTTGCCCGGGTTCTTCACCCTAGGCGATCAATTTAAGTTCCAGGTGGCCGCGTTCAACGCCTCGGGCGACACGGGGCCGGTGAAATTCAGCGCCGTGG
>JAGVPN010000336.1 GCA_020052215.1 Syntrophobacterales bacterium | reverse complement strand
CCCTTTTAAAGGCCGTGGCCAGGGCCGGAAATTCCGGGCTCTGCCGGACCGCGGCCAGGGCGCGCACCTTGTCCGCCGCGTCCACCACGTCCCGGCAGCCCGCGGCCAACACCGCGGTGACGGTCTCGTGGTCAAAGCCTTCCACCAGGAGGAGGTGTTGTAGCCGGGTCTGGAAAAAGTCCAGCACCTCCAGGGCCGTTTCCTCCTGGGGGCGGCTGATTTTGTCCTTTAAAAGTTCGAGAGCCGCGGCCACAGCCGCAACCAGGTCCAGGTGCAGCTTCAGGCTCCGCAAGATGCGGATGACGGCCAGGGCATGGCGCCTTAAGCCGTAAGGGTCGGCGGCGCCCGTGGGGCTCAGTCCCACCCCGAAGCAGCCGCAGATGGTGTCCAGACGGTCCGCCAGGCCCACCAGGGCGCCCACCTTATCCGGCGGCAGATCATCATCGGCGTGCCGGGGGAGATAGTGGGTGAAGAGGGCCTCGGCCACCTCGGGGGACTCCCCGGACAACCGGGCATACTGACGGCCCATCGCCCCCTGGAGGCTGGGGAATTCCCCCACCATTTCCGTGACGATGTCGGCTTTGCACAGGGTGGCGGCGCGGGAAACCGCCTCGGCCAACTCCGGGGCCAATTGCCGGGACAGGCTCACCGCCAGTTCCCGGAAGCGCTCCATCTTCTCGTAGGAAGTGCCTAAAAGGGAGTGGAACACCACGCCCTTCAGGGCCTCCACTCGCTTGGCCAACGGCGTTTTGGAGTCCTCCTGGAAGAAAAACATGGCGTCGGCCAGACGGGCCCTGATCACGCGCTCATGGCCCTGGCGCACCACCTCCGGGTCTCGGGTCAACGTGTTGTTCACCGCGATGAAATGGGGCAGCAGGCGGCCGTCCGCGCCTCTCAAGGAAAAATACCGCTGATGCTCCCGCATGGAGGTGATGAGCACCTCGTCGGGCAGGGCCAGAAACTTGTCCTCAAAATTCCCCACCACCACCGATGGATATTCCACCAGGAAGGTGTTCTCTTCCAGCAACCCCGGGTTGGGCACCACCTCACCCTTCACCCCGGCCGCGGCCCGGGCCAGTTCCTCAGCCAGCAGAGCCCGGCGCGCCGCCGGGTCCACCATGACTTTGGCCGCCTGGAGGGCCGCCACATAAGCCTGGGCATCCGCCACCTCCACGGCCTGGGGCGCCAGGAAGCGGTGGCCGAAGGTCACCCCGCCGCTGGTCACATCGCCCAACTCAAATGGCACCACCGCGCCCCCTAACCGGGCCAGAATCCAGTGGATGGGCCGGGCGAAAGTGATGGTTTCAGAACCCCAGCGCATGGACTTGGGGAAGCTCAACCCCAGGATAAACCCCGGCAAAAGCTCCGGCAGGCGCTCGGCGGTGGGCCGCCCGGTGGTGCTCTTGCTCACCGCCAGGTAAACGCCCCGGGGTGTGTCCACTTCAATGAGATCCGAAACCGCCACGCCCTGAGCCCGGGCGAACCCTGCCGCCGCCGGCGTGGGTTGGCCCGCGGCGTCAAAGGCCACGGCCTTGGGAGGACCGATGATTTCCTGGGTGACTTCGGCCTGGGCGTCGGCCACCTCCCGGGCCACCAACGCCAGGCGCCGGGGGGTGCCCCAGGTGAGGATCTCCCCCACCCCGAGGCGCTCAGCGTCCAACATCTTGCGGAAAGAGGCGGCCATCTCCTCTAGAACCGGCGGCAAAAAACGGGCCGGGATCTCTTCAGTGCCAATCTCCAACAACAACTCTTTCGCCATGGCGATCCTCGTGTAGAAGCTGTCAGCTTTCAGCTATCAGCGGTCAGCTTTTTAAGCTCTGCAATATTTCTTTCGCCAATTCCAAGTTAAAATCTCATCCGTAGAAACTATTTCCAGTTTTTAGCTGAAAGCTGACGGCTGAAAGCTGAAAGCTATTTTTGAAAGCTGACAGCTATCTTTTCAACAAGGGAAAACCCATCTCTTCCCGCTGTTTCAGGTAGCCTTCGGCGCACAGGCGGGCCAGTTGCCGGACCCGGCCGATAAGGCTGGCGCGCTCCGCCACGCTGATGGCCCCCCGGGCGTTCAGGAGGTTGAAGGTGTGGGAGCATTTCAGGCAGTAATCGTAAGCCGGGAGCACCAGCCCCAGTCCGATGATGCGAGAAGCTTCCGCCTCGTACATGTCGAACAGGCGGAAGAGCATGTCCACGTCGGCCTGCTCGAAATTATAGATGGAGTGCTCCACTTCGCCCCGGTGGTGCACGTCCCCATAGGTGACCCCCTTGGTCCATTCCAGGTCGTAGACGCTTTTCACCCCCTGGATGTACATGGCGATGCGCTCCGGACCGTAGGTCAGCTCCACGCTCACCGGGTTAAGGTCGATGGAGCCGGCCTGCTGAAAATAGGTGAACTGGGTGATTTCCATACCGTCCAGCCAGACTTCCCAGCCCAGGCCCCAGGCCCCCAGGGTGGGGGACTCCCAGTCGTCTTCCACGAAGCGGATATCGTGGTCCAGGGGGTCGATCCCTAAGGCTTTGAGACTATCCAGATACTGTTGCTGGATATCCTTGGGAGAGGGCTTGAGGATCACTTGATACTGGTAGTAGTGCTGCAAGCGGTTGGGGTTCTCGCCGTAGCGCCCGTCCGTGGGCCTGCGGCTGGGCTCCACGTAGGCCACGTTCCAGGGCTCCGGCCCCAGGACCCTCAGCAGGGTGGCGGGGTTGAAGGTGCCGGCCCCCACCTCAATATCGTAAGGTTGTTGGATGACGCAGCCCCGCTCCGCCCAGAAGCGCTCCAGGGTCATCAACAGTTCCTGAAAAGTCATCCCGCCTCTCCTTTTAGGAAAAAATATCTGCAAATTTTAACCGGTTAGGTTCCTATTTGTCAAGTTTTTCGCCGGCATCGCCCGGCACATGAACCGGCACGGTAAAAGCCTTTGGGAACGCATCACTCTTGGGGCTTCAGTGCTTGCCGCCTGGAGGGCCGGGGTGGGGCAAGATGAGAAAATCCCTATCTTTGGGGTAGCGACAATGGCGCGCTTTTCTTGCCGGGGGCTTTTTCCTCTCTTGACGGCGGCGGCGTTGCGGGTTATATGAAAAATATCACCTTACAGGCACGTAGCTCAGGGGGAGAGCACTACCTTGACGCGGTAGGGGTCCGGGGTTCAAATCCCCGCGTGCCTACCAGTAATTTCAAGGGGTTACGGTTTATGGCCGTAACCCCTTTTTGCTTTGAGTAACCATTTTGTGACCGGTTGCCCCAAAAACGCGGGTTAGAAGGAGAACCCTTTCTCCGTAAAGAGTTTTATGCAAATGTCCACGACTTCAGGGTCATACAAAATTCCCCGGTTCCGGGAAATCTCTTCCAGGGCCTGGTCTATTCCCAGTGCCATCCGGTAGGGCCGGTGTGAGGCCATGGCCTCCACCACGTCCGCTACTCCCAGAATTCTGGCCTCCAGGATAATATCCGGTTCCGAGAGCCCCTGGGGATACCCCGAACCGTTTAGGCGCTCATGGTGCTGGAGAATACCTTCAGCCAACGGGAAGGGAAAGTCGATGTCTTTGATGATCTCGTATCCGACCTGGGGGTGCTCTTTGATGAGAGTGAACTCCATGGGACTGATGCGGCCCGGCTTGCTCAGAATCTCGGCGGGAATGGCGATCTTGCCGATATCGTGCAGGCACCCCAGGACTCGCATGCCTTCGACCCGCTCTGCCGAAAACCCCATTTCCTGGGCAATGGCGCAGGCCAACTGCGCCACCCGCCGCTGATGCCCGGCGGTATAAGGATCTCTCATCTCCACGGTTTTGGCCACCGCCAAGACGGTTCCCTCCAAGGCCTGTTTTAATTTTTCCAGGCTGTGCTGCACCTGGGCCTCGGCCCGCTGGCGTTCCCGGTCCGTTCCCAAGGACCAGATGCCGAAAGAAACTCCTCCGGCCAGTTCCTCCAGCAAGCTGACTTCTTCGGGGTCGAAAGCTTCTGGATCCTTCGCATAGATATCCAGGATGCCGATGGCCTTGCCCTCGACGATCAGGGGCAGGGCAATAATGGCTTTAAACTCCCGGCGGCGCCACTCGTCGTGCCATGGGGCCAGAGCCGGGTCACGGAGGATATCTCTGGCCACCTGGATTTCACCGGTCTTGATGGCCATGCCGCCGGGGCTTTTCCCGTGCGCATCTTCTCCCCAGGTGAGGTTGACCCATTCAGGATGCTCCTCTTCGACTCCCGCCGAGGCGATGTGGATCACAGATTTCTCCTTGTCCGGCACAGCATATCCCACCCAGGCCAGGGGATAGCCACCCTCTCGCACGATGATCTCGCAGACGTCGGTTAAGAAACCCTTCTCCTGCGTAGCGTGCACCAGCGCCTGGTTACAGGCGCTCAAGGCCTTAAGGGCGCGGCTCGTCCGCTGGAGTTTTTCTTCTGCCTGCTTGCGGTCCGTGATATCAAACAGGATGCCGTTGACATAGTCCATCTTGCCGGCGGAGTCGGTGAATATCTGGAGCAAGTCCTGGATCCAGCAAATTTCCCCATCCTTTTTCCGGATCCGGTACTCCCACTCACAAGACTTATCAAGTTTCATACTTTCAATAAATTTGCGCTTGCCATCGGGCAAATCATCCGGCAGGATGAGGTCTATCCACTTCAGCTTGCGGGTGTTAAAGTCTTCTGGACTGTAGCCGGTCAGGGCCTCGATTTTCTGATCGAAGAAATCCATACTCCAATCTGCATACCCTTTAAACACCACCGCCGGAACCTGGTTCACCAGCAAGCGGTACTTCTCTTCACTCTGGCGCACCGCCTCCCGGGCCCGCATATTGACCAGGGCAATGGCGGCAAACTCAGTGAATCCGACCGCAAGTTTGGCATCCGGCTCGCTGAACCCTCCGGGTTTATTGACCAGACCCATTACCCCGACGGTTTTCCCCTCCACCTGCAGAGGCGCAAACAAGACATTTTCCAGTTCTGGGGGGCCGGCCGGCAGCAGCCCGGCCAACTCACTGTGGGCCAGGTCATTTTGCCAGATCGGCCGATCCGGGAGGTGGGCCTCCCCCTGCATCTCGCGCCTCAGCAGGGGAAGCGCTGCGGCCACCGCCTCCGGCAACCCCCCGGGATCCGAAGCTATCACCTGCTCCTCCAGCCCATCCGGCCTGAACAGGGCCACATAACCGGCCGCGGCGCCGGTCAACGACTGGCAGAGAGTGTAGATGTCTTTGACGGCGACCTCAAAGGAGGTTGCACCCAAGACTATCTGGGCAGCCTCCAGCAAGCCTGTGATCTCCGTCTGGTGCTGAATGGCTGCCCCCAGAGTATTTAACAGTCTTTCCTCGGTGCGCTTGAGTTGGGTAATGTCGGCGATGAGATGGACCGCGCCGGTCAGATTTCCGGCTTCGTCCAGGATGGGATCCACCGCCTCCTTAAACCAATTGTCGCCGGCCGGCCGGACTAATTCTTCCCGTTGATGGGACTGCTGCATGCGTACCATGGGACAGCCGTCGATGGGTCCACCGGTGCCGTACACCGCTTCCCAGCAGCGGCGCCCGATGATCTCCGGAAAGGGCTTCCCCACCAGGTCTGCCATGGCCTGATTGCATTGCAGGATATTGCCCTCCGGGTCCAACAGGGACAGGGCATCACCGATGGCATCGAAGGTGGTCCGCCATTTGGAGGCCGCCAGGCGGAGTTCCTCCGCCGCCCGCCGGCGGTCACTGATATCGACCCCCATGCCGATCACACAGGTAAGGCCGGATAGGTCAATGCGCCTGCCGGTAAAAAAGTAAGGGATCTTGCGGCCATCCTTTAAAAGCAACTCTGCTTCGGCAGTATTTTCTCCTCTTAAGAAAACTTCCTGGATCGCCTGTTCGATAACGATTTTATCTTCCCCGTCAAAGAAATCCAACGGGGTAAGCCTGCCGAACTCTTCGCCGGTATAGCCGGTGACTTGCTCTAAATTGTTATTCCAGCGCCTGAACCGACCGGTGTCGTCAAAGAAATAAAATATCCCGGGTAAGCTATTAATAATGGTGTCGGAGAGGGTCTTTTCTTTGAGGAGAGTCTCTTCGGTCCGTTTGCGCTCGGTGATATCCCGGGCCACGCTGAGAATCAACCGGCGATCCCCCAGGTCAATGATGCGGGCATGGATCTCCACCGGCATCACTGACCCGTCTTTCCGGACATGCGCCGATTCAAAGGTCGTCTCGCCCTGGGTAAACAGGTTCTGGAGGGTCTTCTCCCGGGTGGCGACATAGTCCGGGCCAATGAGGGCCCAGATACTTTTCCCCCGCAACTCCTCTCTCTCATAGCCCCGGTCTCTGCAGGCCGCCTCGTTGACGTAGATAAATTGACCCTTTACATCATGTAAGAAAATCGAGTCGCTGGCGCCATCCAGCAGCTGTTCCTTTAATTTAAGTTCGATTTCCGCCTGTTTGCGGGTGGTAATATCGCTCATGGCGGTGCGGCAGTAGAGCACCACCCCCGCTTTGTCCAGCACCGCCACGCTCTCCAAGCCGGCATAAAAAGGCGGACCCCCGCGACGCCGGAGTTTCACTTCGCAGGTCT
>JAGVPN010000158.1 GCA_020052215.1 Syntrophobacterales bacterium | reverse complement strand
GCTTTATCCCTCCCTGAAAACCGCTCTGAGAAAGGTGGCCGACGTCATTCTCAGGCAACCAGAGATGGCCATCTACGCCTCGGTAAACGAAGTGGCGGCCGTGTCGACGGTCAGTGAGGCTACCGTGATGCGGTTTTGTCGTATCCTGGGCTTTAAGGGCTTCCAGGATTTCAAGATCGCCCTGGCCCGAGAAATGGTCATCCCGTCACCACGCTTCCACGAAGACATGAGCAGCGAGGGTGAAGACGATCTCGCGGTCGTACGAAAAGTATTTCAAACCAACGGCGTGGCTCTGCAAGACACTCTGGAAATTTTGGAGATCGAGGCGATGCAGGAGGCGGCCCAGCTTCTCCTCACAGCCCGGCAGATCATGGTGGTCGGGGTGGGCGGCTCCGGGCCCGCCGTGACCTACGCCGGCAACCGCTTTCTCCTGCTCGGTCTCAAAGCCTGCATGTATACCGATTTCTACCTGATGTTGATGGCGGCCTCCATGCTGTCCCGGGGAGACGTGGTGCTGGGCATCTCCAACTTGGGAACCACCCGGGAAATCGTGGAAACCGCGGGAATAGCCCGGGAAAAAGGGGCCAGGGTCATGTGTATCACCAACAATTCCCTCTCCCCTCTGGCCCGGATTTGCAACCCGGCCCTGGTCACGGCTTCCCGGGAGGTCACCCTGCCTGAGGAGGCCGTCGCCTCCCTGGTTTGTCAAATAGGGATCCTGGACGCCTTGTTCGCCCTGATCGCCCGGGCCCAGGGGGAACAGTCCCGGGAGACCCTGGACGGCATGGAGAAAGCGATGGTCAGCGTGGGAGTGCGGCGCTAACCCGCCAAATAATCCTGCCGGCGCCCGAGACGTCCACCAGTAAGCATAACCTTTTTCCATATTTCCATATTTTCATAAAGGTGATGACTTCGTAAAAAGGCCGAAACTCCCTGTCCTTTTGAAGGGTCTGCCCTTACTTTATGGCCATACCATGATAATCTTACTGCATTAATTTCATTTCGCCTTGAGGACTGTGGGGCGCGTTTTACGCATCCTAACTTGGGGCGCAAAACGCGCCCTGTTACCGTTCCGGCAAGTTGCCGGTGCTACCAAAAACTTTTCCAAGCAGTCATTCATGGGCTTGCGGTCCACCCGTAAAGCATGAAAAGATATGTAGGGTGGGCACTGCCCGCCGTTTCCGGCCATCAATTGGTGCGTAGAACGCTACGAAAGACTTTTCAAGACAGTCATTCATGGGCTGTTGGCCCACCCACAAATTATGGAAAGTTCATGATGGGCATACCCCCAACTTTGAACCTTGAACTTTGAACTTTGAACTTTTCAAGGCAGGCCACGGTCTTTTGAACCGACGGCGCTGCCTCAGGATCAATCATGTCAATCCAGCAGCAGTTGAAAGAGGACATCGTGCGCGTCTGCCGGATGCTGCACCGCAAGAATTACTTAGCCGCCACCGACGGCAATGTCAGTGTGCGCCTGGGAGACCGGGTGCTCACCACCCCCAGCGGGATTAACAAGGGACTCATGGAGGCGTATCAGGTGATCACCGTGGACCTTACGGGCAGGGTGCTCGCGGGGGAGGGGACGCCCACCTCGGAAATCCGGATGCACCTCTTAGCCTATGAGTTGCGCCCGGAGGTTTCGGCCGTGGTGCATGCCCATCTGCCTTACGCCACCGCCTGCACCCTGGCGGGGATCGACTTGCTGGAACCCATCTTGCCGGAGGTGGTGATTACGCTCGGGGGGATTCCCACCGCGCCCTATGCCACCCCCGGCACCGAGGAAGTGCCGGAGGCCATCCGGGATTTCCTCCGGGAATATGACGCCATCCTCTTATCCCGGCACGGCGCCATGACCCTGGGACAGGATGTGACGGACGCCTACAACAAAATGGAGAAGCTGGAACACACCGCCCGGGTGGTCCTGGCGGGGCGGCTCCAGGGACCGGTGACGCCCCTGCCCCCGGCGGAGGTGGAGAAACTGCGGCACCTGGGGGAAAAATATAGGGGCGGGGGTAGTTGAGTAGACCTATTATAAGTCTCAACGCAGGCCCCACGGGACCTTCACCTGAGGCAGAATTAGGTTGACAATGATATCAATAGTGATACTGTTCAATAAAGGTGAGTAACCTCAAAGAAATCCTTGCACAAATGAGGCGGAATCCCCAGGATGTCCGTTTTAGTGATCTGTGCAAGGTTTGTGACCACTTCTTTGGCGTACCTCGCCGGGGCGGCACCAGCCACAGGGTGTACCGGACTCCTTGGCAGGGGGATCCCCGGGTGAACATACAGAACAAAAAAGGCAAAGCCAGAGCCTATCAGGTAAAACAGGTTCTCAAGGCTATAGAAAGATTGGGGTTGGAGAATGGCACTGAAAGATGATCGCTATACCTACCGGGTAACCTGGTCAGAGGATGACCACGAGTACGTGGGCCTGTGCGCCGAGTTTCCAGGTTTAAGCTGGCTGGCCCCCACCCCCGAAGCCGCTTTAAAAGGCATACGGAAGGTGGTGGCTGAGGTAGTCCAGGATATGCGGGAACACGGGGAAGAGCCTCCCGAGCCCATTGCCTCCAGACGCTACAGTGGCAAATTCGTCGTGCGCGTTCCTCCCGAAGTTCATCGTGATCTGGCCCTTCAGGCTGCCGAAGCCGGCGTCAGCCTGAACCGGCTGGCCAGTTCAAAGTTGTCGCAGTAGATTTCTGGCAGGAGCTGCCCCCTTCTTCTGATTCCCAAGCGCAGCCTGGAACCGAGAATAAATAAGCTGGAACACACTGCCCGGGTGGTCCTGGCGGGGCGGCTCCAGGGACCGGTGACGCCCCTGCCCCCGGCGGAGGTGGAGAAACTGCGGCGTTTGGGGGAGAAGTATAAAATGAAAGGTTGACCTTATGATATGAGCCGGGAGCGCCCCATCGGCAAAAACATGGCCAAACGCCTGGCTCAGGTCTTAAAGACAGGTTACAAGGTTTTTCTCTAACCTTCAAATTTAACTTATGCCCAGAGCTTCGCACCCAGACCGGTTCCAGGCGCAGCTGGGGAAACATAATAAAATTAACAACCTTAAGGGGGGATAGCTGAAGGATGTCAGTCGTGTCGGCCTGTGCAGCAGCTATAGTCTACGCGGTCCTGATAATCCCACCTGGCGCGGCGGCCTCTGACCTGGGGCAGCTTTTTCTCCCACTCCCCTTCGCCGGTCCTTATCATGGAACAGTCACCGATTCTGAAGCGGGACACCCCATCCCCGACGCCAGCGTAAAAGTCATCTGGATGCGCCATGACAACCCTTTGCCTGATGGAGTTGGGCATAAGGCGATCAAGGCATTGGCGAAGACAGACAGAAACGGAGTATTCCACCTTGAGAAGCAGGAGGCCAGGGGAGGGTTATTCCAAACCGATGTCTCCATCCAGGTCACAGCCAAAGGATATATTAAGAGAGTGCTTATCCTGGACCCCAAGGCCACCCCTCTGCCGCAGCAGACTATCGACTGGCCCTTTCAGGACACCAGCGTCCACCTCTCACCGCCGGAACCGCTCAATTTGAAACTTAAGCCCGCGCTGCCCGTCATCCTTGAGGCCCTTCACTCAAAAGATCCCCTCATTAAACAAACAGCAGAAGAGGAACTCCGGAAACAGAACAAAAAATAGTGTCTGTCCCTATTTTCCTAGGGCTCCAACACCACTTTCAAAGATTCCTGGGCCTCGGCGACAATTTTAAAGGCTGCCTGGATTTGGGTTAACGGCAGGGTCTGGGTGATGGTGTCGAGGATATTGATCTTTTGGTGGGCGATGAGGTCCAGCGCGGCTGCCAAATCCACCGGCGCGGCGCCGTAGGATGAGGTCACCGTGAGTTCATTTCTCCAAAAGTCCGGGATGGGAATGGCGATATCCCGGTTGGGGATGGCAAAGAGGAGAATAATCCCCTTCTTATCTATGCAGTTAAACGCCTGCTCCACCGCGGCGTACGCCCCGGTGCAGATGATGACCCGATCCGCCTTCAGGCTCAGGTCTTGAGCGGCGTGGATCACTTCATCCGCGCCGAATTCTTTCGCTTTCTTCAAGCGATACTCATTCATGTCGGTGGCAATAACCCGGGCGCCGGTTAACTTGGCCAACTGAATATTCAGGATGCCGGAAATGCCGCAGCCCAGGATCAACACAGTGTGGTGGGCCCGGATATCAATCAGCCCTAACCCCCTGACCCCGCAGGCCAACGGCTCGATCATGGTGCCTTCGAGATAGGAAACCTGCTCCGGCAAGACATACACCCCATAATCCACATTGATTTTGGGCACCCGGACAAATTCACTATAGCCGCCGGGATCATAGTTGCCTGAATGCAAGGTATCGCAGGCCGTCTGATGGTCTTCCCGGCAATATTTGCAGTCATTACAGGGCACGTGATGGCTGACAAAAACCCGCTCGCCTGGTTGGTATTTGTCTGATTTCGACTCAACGATCTCGCCGGCGATCTCATGGCCCAGAATCCGGGGGGCCTTCTTGATGCGGTACCATTCCATTACATCGGTGCCGCAAATACCGCTGGCCCGGACCTTGACCAGAATCTCCCCCGGCCCAATCTTCGGCGTGGGAAGTTCCTCCAGGCGAATATCGTTATTGTTGTAGTATTTGGCGACCAGCATCCAGGTGAATCCTGATATTACGCTTTGGCTTTCGGATTATCTTCTTTGGTCTGCTTCAGGATCTCGTGAGCCTGCTTGACGGAAACATTATCATGGACAATCGCCCGTAAGGCTTTGGCCATAGACACCGGATGAGCGCTCTGCCAGACATTGCGGCCCAAATTGATCCCTACGGCTCCCTTCTGGATGCCGTCATGCACGAATTCCAGCACCTCCAGTTCGGTCTCACACTTGGGCCCACCGGCCATAATCACCGGCACCGGACAGCCGTTCACCACTTGCTCAAAATGTTCCTCGCACCAGTACGTCTTAACCACCCTGGCGCCCAGCTCCGCGGCGATGCGACAGCATAATTTCAGATAACGGGCCTCCCGTTGGTCCAATTCCCGGCCCACCGCGGTAACCGCCATCACCGGGATGCCATAATCCTCACACATATTTACCAGCGTGGCCAGATTCTTGAGCGTCTCTTTTTCATATTCACTGCCGACAAAGATCGACAGCCCCACAGCCGAGGCGTTCAAACGGATAATTTCGGCAATGGAGGTGGTGAGTTCCTCATTAGCCAAATCCTTGCCCACCATGCTGGTACAGCCGGAGACTCGCAGCACAATCGGTTTACTGGTTATCGGATCTATGGCGGAACGCAATACCCCCCGGGTGACAAAGATCGCATCCGCATAAGGCAGCAGCGGTTTTATGGTCTCTCCCGGCCTCTCCAGCTTCCGAGTCGGCCCTTGAAAATAGCCATGATCGATGGGCATAAAAAAACATTTGCCACCCGGCATGAGTTGGCTTAAGCGATTTTTCATTCCCCAATCCATCGGCAAATCTCCTCTCCCTTGAGCATTATTAACATTATTTATAAAAAATTATTCCGGCCGGACCAGCAAATAGCCTTTATTGATCAACCAATGGTGAAATTGATAGGTGGTGTATCGACAATCGGCCTTACAAGTCTGTCTGATCTTTTCATACACATCCGAGTCCGGTGGTTGGTTATCCAAATCCATCTGTACCGGACATTGCACGTCTTTACAAAATTCCCGCCGTTGATAATCAATATAACCGTCAATAGGCATTTATTGCCTCTCCTGTCTCCATCTTGATATTCACCGTGGAACAGTTGGCCCCGGCTGTTGGTGGGCTGATCCCTGGCCCCTGCGCTTACCTCTTCCCCCGGGGCAGGCTGCGGAGGCGCTCGATTTCGACCTGTTCCAGCTGGAGGAATTCATCCCGGGGATAGTC
>JAGVPN010000323.1 GCA_020052215.1 Syntrophobacterales bacterium | reverse complement strand
CGGTTCGCGAACCGCCCCTACAATTCGGATTATTACTTGTTTGACGGCAACTTGGTATAAATCCCCCTTTGCTAAAGGGGGACTTTAAACCCCCCTTTGGAAAAGGGGGGCAGGGGGGATTTTTCATTGCCGGGGGTGAGACAAACTTTTGGCTCATGGACGTTTAGCCCCTGCCACCCATTGACTGCCAATTGGTATCAGGCGCCGCCAAGCCTCTCGCAATCTTCGGCAGTTGAGATCTGGCGCTCAAGCTGAAAAAAGCAAGTCTTTTAATAGGCTGGGCATGAAAAAGGGGAGGCGGACCAGGGTTCCGCCTCCCCTTATCAGGTGTTCAGCACCCGCCGGCGCTTAAGTTTCCGTGATGGTGATCGCGCCCGAGGGGCAGACCTCGATGCAGCTCTCGCACCCCAGACATTCATCCTCGTTCACCGGGACGGCCTTCTCATCCTGCATCTCGAAGACGCCGGTGGGACACACATTGACGCACTCTTCGTCGCCGGTACATTTATCGGTGTCAACTTCAACCCGCCAAGCCATTAGCTGTTACCTCCTTAAAATATCGCACCATGAATCAACATATATCATATATCAATATCAAAAATATCAAAAAAGGCCCATGGTGCAAACCGGGGAAAAATTGTCGGGAAGGAAAGGGGAAAGGGTTAGCCCGGGGCTAGAGGCGCACCCGTGCCGAAGTGTCGTACTTCTGGGAGGAAGCGTTTTCTTTCAGGTCCGGGTCGCCATGGTACTCCCGGGCCCGGCGCACCAGCGCCTTCGCCCACTGGGGGCAACCCAGGGCGTGGAGGTGGGTGTAGGTGGCCAGGACGTTTTTGTAGAGGAGGCCTTCCCGCTGCCCCGCCATACCAGTGCCCCGGCTGACCCTAAAGGCCGTTCGGGCCTCAGGGGCCGGGTCGGGAACTATCCGGGAATAGTGGAATTCATGGCCCTTGAGCACGGTGCCCTTGGCGAAGTAGGGGTTGTCCCGGGCCACTTCCAGGATGGTGTAGCCGTGCCCCTGGGGTTTTTTGCCCATGACGAAGTCATAGGGGAAGATACCCACCATGGGAAACTTGTCGCTCCCGACCTGGATATGCTCTCCCAGGTACATGAGGCCGCCGCATTCGGCGTAGATGGGCATACCGGCCTGGGCTGCGGCCTTGACGGAATTGCGGAAGCTCAAATTCTGGGCCAGGGCCCGGGCATGGGTTTCGGGAAAACCGCCGCCGATATAAAGGGCGTCCAGGTGGGCCGGGAGGACCGGGTCGTCCAGGGCGCTGATCTCCATCACCGCCGCCCCCGCTTCCCGCAGGGCCTCCAGGTTCTCGGGATAATAAAACTGGAAGGCGGAGTCCCGGATGACGCCGATGACCGGCGGGGCGCAGTCGGCGCAAAAAGAGGACGGGGTGGTGCGGACTTCCGGCAATGGCGGCGCCTGGGCCGCCACCTGCCAGAGGCCCTCCAGGTCCAGGTACCGCCGGGCCAGGTCCCGGGCGGTGGTTACGGCCTTAATGGCGGTGGCGTGCTCCTGGGGAGGCACCAACCCCATGTGGCGTTCGGGAAAGACCTCGCACTTGAGGCGAGGAATAGCCCCCAGCACCGGAATGCCGCAGTAAGTTTCGATGGCCTGGCGGATGATGGCTTCGTGGCGGGGACGGGCGATCTGGTTGAGGATGACGCCGCGGATGGGCACCTGGGGATCGAAGTGCTGGCAGCCTAACACCACGGCGGCGGTGGTGCGGGTCCGCATGGTGCAGTCCACCACCAACACCACCGGAGTGGCCAGAAACTTGGCCAACTCCCCGGTGCTATAGGTGCCCTGGGCGTCGAGGCCGTCGTAGAGGCCCCGGTTGCCTTCGATCAGGATGGCATCCGCCTGGGCGGCATGACGGGCCACCGAAGCCAGAATCTGGTCCCCCTCCATGAGGAAGGGGTCCAGATTATGGCTGGGGCATCCCGCCGCCAGGCAGTGCCAGGCCGGGTCGATATAGTCGGGTCCCTTTTTAAAGGGCACTACTCGACGCCCCTGATCCCGCCAAGCGGCCAGAAGCCCCAACGTCAAGGTGGTCTTGCCGGCCCCGCCCCGGAGAGCTGCCAGCAGCAGCCGGGGACAGGGCTGATGCATCAGTGCTTGGCAGCCCCTTCTTCGTGGGGAATTTCGATGAAGCTCCCGCCGAAGTAGGTATAGACGCAGCGGCCGCCGTCGATCAGATCCTTGATCCCGAACTTGACCGAGTTCTTGTCCTGGTCAGGGTGCGCTTTGAGGACGGCCTTCTGGATGTCCATGGCCTTGAGCTGCTTTTTGCCTTGGGCCTTTTCGACCATTGCGAAGATAAATTCCACCAACTCTTCTTTGGATAGTGCCATTTATCCCACCTGCTTTAGAATTTAAAATGCATCGACGTCCGGTAAGTGTCATAGGCCCACCGGTATTCATCAATGTGCTGGAAGGTGAAGGGAATTTCGCATACTTCAAAGAACTTTTCCCAACCGATACGCTGGACCCACTCGCCTACGCGCTCCCACTTGTTGGCGCCTTCGGCGTACTTGATGAGGATCTTGCGGATGGCCTGGACCACCTCCGGCCAGCGGGGCGGATTGTTGGGCAGGTAGGGCACCGCCAGCTTGGAGAACATCGGCGGGGTCTTGGAGTTAGACACCTTGCCACCCACCAAGAGGGCGACGCCGCCTTTCTCGGCGTCGAACACCGGCAGGGCCGGGCACATGGTGTAGCAGTTGCCGCAGTACATGCAGCGGGGTTCATTGATCACCACGCTCTTGATGTTCTTGTCCGGATGGGGCCGGATG
>JAGVPN010000398.1 GCA_020052215.1 Syntrophobacterales bacterium | reverse complement strand
CTCACATGATCTTTGATCTGCTTGCGAATTACACCTATCTGTTCCGTAATGACCTGGTACTGGCGACTTTCCGGAGTGTAGCGTTGCAGCACGGTTTTTACCTGAAACTTAAGGTTTAGATATTTATCTTCCAAGGCAGAAAGCTGCTGCTCTTGAGCGAGTTCCGGCAAGGGGATGAGGAGTTCGGGCTTGGCCTTCCGCAGATCCTGAATCTTTTCCACTTTAGACCGGATGCGGATGATCTCCTTCTGGACATTGGTCCTGGCGTTATCCAGGGTTTCCAATTTCCTCAGGACCGCGCGGCTCTGCTCGGCAAACGACACGATCCCGGTTTTTTCTTTGACGCCCAACAGCTGCCCCTGGAGCCCTTTCAGGTCACCCTGCATCTTTTCGATCTGTTCATTGTAGAAGGAACTCTCGGCCCGGTTGATATTTATGGACAGATGCTGCTTTTGATACTCTTCAGTGACCCGGTTTGCCACCTTGGCGGCCAATTCCGGATCGGGGTCGTTATATTTGATCCAGATGATTTGGGAATCAATGGCAGCCTCAACTATCAGACGGGAGCGCAGCCGCTCCACCGCAGCCTCAAAGACCTGGCTTTCGGTGTACTTTTTGCTCAGGCCGATGCTGACCAAAAATCCTCGAAAGCCTCTGAGGGCAGCCCGGAGGACGTTGCGAATGCTCCCGGCGACCCCCTGTTCTTCGATGATTCTGGGTTTATCGAGATGGAGGTCCCGGACCACCCGTTCCATCACGGGACGGCTGCGGATGATTTCTATCTCCGAGTTAATCTCTTCTTTGGGGTTCGTAATCGTTGTGGAGTGCCCGGGTCCTTTGGCAGGCGTCAACAGGTCCTGGTATGTCCGCCCCAGGATAACCACGCTGGTGGAGGCCTGAAAGCTGGGAGGCCATAGCAAGCTACCCACCAAGATAGTCCCCAGAATAGCCAGGACAAGATAGACGATCAGCTGCCACCGGCGGAACAGGCCGTGGAGCAGGATACGTCCAGTAGTTTGCATCTTCATTAACGCCTCCTTGAGGCTACCCGATCGTTCGCCCCACTCCTGCTTAATCGAATATCGTCCGATAGGGCATGGGTTGAAAGTCGGGATAGACTGCGTACAAGACCGGACTGAGCGTCAACTGAAATTTCAATGGTACCTTAACAGCCGTTGTTTTGGTTGACAGGTGGCAAAACAACCGGGTATGGGGCTCTACATGTACAAAATCACGCACCCCCGGCTTCATTTTTTTTCCGAAAACTTCCTTCCTCGTGCCATCAACATAGAGCAGGTCGATGGTAAGGGTCCATTCCCCCTGCAACGGGGGAGTGTCAATCCACACATAGAGCCCCCGGACATTTCCCAGCAGGACTTGCATATCCGCGGGGCGCTTGTGACTGATACGCAGCTCCGGGGAACGAAAGATGCGCACCTCTGGTTGCGGGCCCCGTTGCACTCCCACTTCCTCCACCGGGATGACATTCCCCAGGCCATAGTCGCCGGGGATGATGAGGTCCTCGCCAAAATGCGGCAGGGCCACGTTGACGATGTCGTAGGGCAGGGCGTCAAAGTAGCCCTTGGGGGTCAACCCAAACTCATCCGCCCTTACTGCCGCCACCAGCAAGCTCATGATGAGAAAACCTGTCAGGAGAAGTCGGGTCAAAGCATTCCCTCTTACGGTATGGGCGCCGCAAATCCGCCGCCGGCGCTGCCGAGACTGATAGTATACGTGCCATACATGGGATTCAAATCTCGCAGGACCTGCTGGACGAAGACGCCCAGCTTGGCGATGAAGGTCATGGGCACCACCACCACATCGCCGGCCTTCAGGACCACGTCGTTCTTGAGAGCCTTGCCTTCCATAGGCGAGGCCAGGTCGGTGATTATCCATTCCGCCTGCTCGAAGGCCCCGCGCCGGACGATGACCACCCGGGACATATCTGCCTTATCCGTCTTACCCCCGGCCGCACCAATGGCCTGGAGGACAGTCATGTGGCCCTCATAGGGATAGGCCTTGGGAGCGGTCACCTGGCCGGCCACGTAGACAAACTGCCCGCCGCTCTTGACCACGGCCACGTTGATGTAATTGCCCTGGGTATAGATGTTCTTAGCCGCGATATCGATGGGAAAAGCATTAATATTGGTACCCGTCAGGACCGCGATATCGGGTTTGCGAATATCATGGGAATATTTCTCAATAAGCCTCTCGCGCAATTGCTCCGGGGTCAGATTGGCGGCCTCAACCTCCCCTACAATAGGCAAAGAAATCTTGCCGTCGGACTGGATGCGGACGCCGATGTTCAATTCGGGGTTGTAAACGAACTTGAGATCGAAATAGTCGTTGGGCTTCAACACCTTGCTGTACCCGGTCTTGGCGATGAACTCCCGGTATTGCTTGCCGATGGCCTGCTGCAATTCCTGCACGGTCATGCCCAGGGCATTGACCTCGCCCGCCAGGTTCAGGACGATTCTGCCGTCCGGCCGCACCAACACCGGTTTGAGATCCAGTTCCGGATTCAGGGGAAAGGTGACGTTCAAGATATCACCCTTCATAATCCGATAGGGATCGACCACCACTGGACCCCGGGGAGGAGGCTTCATCTCCGGGAAGGCCACCTGCTGGACTCCCGTCCCTTTGCCGCCAGGCCCGCAAGCCATTATGGCCAGGAGCAGCCAACTCACCCCAATAACGCGCCATTTCTTCATAGCAGCCCTCTACTTTTGGTCACGGCTGAATGGGTCTTTAACCATCTTCTTCAGGGTCATGAACAGGATTTTCAGATCAAGCCACAGGGAACAGCGCTTTACATATTCCAAATCATTGATGATCCAGTCGTTAAAGTAGACTTTGGTATGCGCCTTCACCTGCCAGAGGCCGGACATGCCCGGACGCACGGACAGCCGGGCATCCCGCCATTTGGGGTTGTAGCGCATTTCACCCAGAGATAACGGCCGAGGCCCCACCAGGCTCATATCACCCTTCAAGACGTTCCAGAGTTGGGGCAGTTCATCCAGGTTGGTGTCCCGGAGAATTTTGCCAAACGCGGTTATCCGGGGATCATGGATGATTTTGAACATTGGCCCGTCTACTTCATTCAGGTCCAGCATTTCCCGTTTCAAATCTTCGGCGTTATCTACCATGGTCCTAAATTTATACATGGTAAAGTTTCGCCCTCCCTGGCCGCACCGTTCCTGCCGGAAGATGATACCCCCGGGAGAATCCAGTTTGATGGCCAGGGCGGCGATCAGCATGATAGGGGCCGCAAGGAGGAGACCCAGGATGGCCAGAACCACATCCAGGCTGCGTTTCGCTTTTTGATAGAACGGCCCCGAGAGCGTTTGCCATTCTTTGGGCCCCTCCACATACCCGGGGCTGCGCCGGGAATGCTCCCTGAGAGGACAGACGGCTTGCTCCGGCGAGCTTGACAGGCTCCGCATGACCGCCATTTCGTACACACTGGTCAGTCCGCTGACCTCGGCGCCGTCGCCGACCACACATCGGTGGAGGTGGGCTTGCTGGCCGATGCGGGCGTTATCCAGGATCACGCATTCATTGATGACCGCGCCGGACTCTATCTCGCAGTTAGAGCCGATAACGCTGGGGCCGAGAATGATAACTTCGTCGCCGATGCGGGAGCCTGAACCGATGGACGTGGGGGAAAATACCTTGGCCGAAGCGCTGACCTGGACCCGGGCAGGGTTATTCGAAGCATCCTGGAAATTGACCTGATCCGGAAGTAGCACCCGGCTGTTCAAGACATCCAGGTTGGCGCTGAAGAAATCGCCGACACAGGTGATGGTGCGGCTGTAGCGCGGCATCTCCCAGGTCCACATGGGCGTGCCCCGTTGATAGAGTTGGGCCACGAGTTGTTCTTTGAGATCGAAATAGCTGGACGGGGGGATAACCTCCAGGACCTCCGACTCGAACAGATAGAGGCCGGCGGGGCGCAGGGTGCTCCGTCGCTCCTGGGCCGGGTGGATCCGGTGAATGGTCCTGACCCGTTCCTCCAGGTCAAACTCCACTCTTTCCATCTCCCAGGGGGCTTCCCGGACCTGCAACACCCCCAGAGTGGCCGCGACGCGGCGTTGCTGGTGCATGGCCAACATCTCAACCAGGCTGGCCCCCGGCAACAAATCGCCGCTTATCACCCAGAAGGCGCGGTCTTGCAGGGCGTCTTCCACTTCCTTCAGCGACCCCCCAGTCCCGTAACTGGTCTCCCTGACCTGGTATTCAAGGGAGCCGGGCAAAGAGCCCAACTGTTCGGCCACCCGCGCCCCCATACCGGGATTCAGGCAGAATACCAAGCGCTTGACCCCGACCTCGGCCAACATCCGGGCCTGGTAGTGCAATAAAGGACGATTGGCCAGGGGGAGAAGAATTTTGGGATAGGGGGCCAGGGCGAAGCCGTGAAAAACAGCTAAACCACCGGCCAAAACTACCGCAGTTTTAGGAATTTGGCTCATAAGCGTTTATAAATTCCTATAGGAATAGGGAAAGTCCTTCGGTTGAGGATCAGGTCTACTTTGTCGCAGCCGCTGGCAGCCAATTTAGCTAAAGCCGTTGTAACTACCTGAACGCGGGTGATGCCGGAATGAACCACGAGGAAGACACGGTTGACCTGGGTAGCATAGACCACCGATTCGGGAAAAACATTGATAGCCGGACCATCAATAATGATGAGGGGGTAAGCCCCAGCT
>JAGVPN010000236.1 GCA_020052215.1 Syntrophobacterales bacterium | reverse complement strand
GTGGTCAAAGGGTTTGGCCAGATAATCGAAGGCCCCGGCCCGCATGGCCGCCACCGAGGCGGAAATCTCGGCATACGCGGTGATGAGGACCACCGGCAGGTGGGGGTTGGTTTCCTTGACCCGCTTTAATACTTCCATGCCGTCGATGCCGGGCATCTTGACGTCCAGCAGCAGCATATCGGGCCTGGCCACCGGGACCTTCTGTAAGGCCGTTTCCCCGTCGTGGGCCACCACGTTGGTCAGCCCCTCTTTGTTCATGAGGGTGGAGAGCAACGAACTGATATCCCGGTCATCATCCACGATGAGCACCCGGGTGGCGCTTGCGTCCATATTCCCTCCGGATTCAACGCGGCCGTTGGAGCGGATAGATCACCTTCACGTCCGGTTGGAGGTCCCGTTCCAAAGAGTGGAGCATCCCCAGAAAGAGGATGCCGGTCTCGCCGTCTTTAAGGGTGTCGTTAATGCGCTGCGCGATAAATTGATCCCGGCGCTGGAGCAGGGCCTCGCTCAAGGCCCGCCGCTGCGCCGCCACCCCCGCGGCCCGGGGCGCCCGGGTGGTCAGGGATTGTTTGGCCAACTGGTATTCCTGCACCAGCAGATCGCCTTCTTCGGTCCCCATGAGCACAGCCCCTTGGGCCATCAGGCGCACCAGGAGCTGATGGTTGCGGCTGCCCGCCTGGGCCAGTTCGGTGACGATCTCCGCCTCCCGCCCGCACACCGGCAAGCCGTCCTGGTAGAGGCGCACCCGGTCAAAAGACAGGGCCAAAGCCGCGATGGCCGCCTCGATTTCCGTCCAGATCTCGTCAATGGCCGCGGTCTTACGGGCCAATCCGGCGCGGCCGGTTTTCTCCAGGGTGGCCCGGGCCACCGATTCCTTCAACGCGCCCATATCCGCCTGGGTATGGACGATGGGGAGATAGATCAACGTCCGGGAAGGACCACCCGCGAGACCCTCCCCGGGAATCGGGTTATGAGTGTGGCGTTGGTTAGCAGACATAAACCCTATCATTCTTGCCGCCTTCGACCCGGTTTCATACCCATTCGAGAGCTGCGGTGGGTTGCCGGCCATCCCTGGCGGGTGGGGAAAAGGAAGGAGAGACTTTTCTTGAAAGCCTGAACTCGCCTAGACCTTACCACTCGTCGGTCATGGACTTCAGGCCAGGCGGTTAGGGAACATTACAATTTAGCAAATTACCGCTGGCGGTGAAAAACCGGGAAAAGACCTGGCCCAGCTAGAAGTTTTTTCGGATAGCTCCCATCTGATGAGGCCTGAGTATGATATCGGCCTCTTTTAAATTTTCATTAATAATTTTCGCACCCGATTGGGTAATATTGGCAGCTGGAGAAATTGCCCCGGGAACTCTCCTGGGCCACCGCCCCCGGGGGTAATCTCCAATCTAAGGCAGAGCTAACAGTGTCAGGGGAAATCGTCCGGCCTCACGAAAAAAACGGGCCTCCAAATATCTAGCCGCGCGCCGGTTCGTGGTCTTCGCTCAGAACCACGAGATGATGGAAAATGGCTGGTGTTGGTGGGGCGGCCGTCCCTGGCCGCCTCTCACTGGCGGGCACGGAGGCCCGCCCCACTGAGCTATTTTCATATATAATCAATCAGGTGTCTGTGTAGCGATGGAGCGGTATGCTCAACTTCTGGAAAAGATTGACGTATAAGGAAATTATGAGCTATCATGTCTCCCACGAGAAGGGTTGCCTTGGAACCTAGGTGGGTTTCGGGGTCAAAAATCGTGGAAAGGTCCCCTAACTACCGATCTTGGACCGACAAACCACCATGGCCGTTTGGGGCCACCCCCAATCATGAAATTCCTTGTAGCGGTGAGCGCACCGCTCCTACGGGTGGACTTTCATGGTAAAGAGGAGGAACCGGTTTACTGGCCTAACGAATCGGGTTTAGGGCAAAGCCATTAGAAGAAAAATATCCGGGCTTGAAAGGAGGCACCCGTGGATTGGCTTGTACATACACTGAGGCAATACCCGGAGTTGGCGATTTTTCTGACCCTCGGACTGGGCTACTTTATCGGCAAGAAAAAATTCGGGAATTTCAGCCTGGGCGCGGTCACCGGCACCCTCCTGGCCGGAGTGGTCATTGGCCAGCTTAATATCACCATCTCCCCCAACGTCAAATCCGTCTTCTTCCTCTTGTTTCTTTTTGCAGTGGGCTACGGGGTGGGTCCCCAGTTCTTCCGGGGCCTCAAAAGCGACGGGCTGCCCCAGGTCCTGTTTGCCGTCCTCCTCTGCCTGGCCTGCCTGTTCTCCACCTATCTGGCCGCCGCGGTTCTGGGGTTCGGAGTGGGCTGGGCCTCGGGGCTACTCTCGGGCGCCTGCACTATTTCCGCGGTGATTGGGGTGGCCAGCGACACCATCAATCAACTGGCAATCTCGGCAGAACAAAAAGCTACATATCTCAACCAGATCCCGGTGGCCTACGCAGTGACTTACATCTTCGGCACCGCGGGGTCGGCGTGGTTCCTGGCCTCGGTGGGACCCAAGCTCCTGGGGGTGGACCTGCCGGCGGTGTGCAAGGAACTGGAGCAGAAAATGGGCGCCGGGCAGCCTGAGGCCGGCGTCATCTCGGCTTACTCCCGGCTGGTGGCCAGAGCCTATCAGTTGACCAACCCCAGTCTGGTTGGGAAGACCGTGGCGGACTTCGAGGCGCAGTTCTCGCCCCGCCGGGTCTTTGTGGAGCGGGTGCGCCAGGGCGGCAAAATTCTTGTACCCTCCCCGGAGGTGGCGCTCCAGGCCGGGGGCGTGCTGGCTTTAGTTTCCATCCGGGCGGCGCTGCTGGAAATTGAGTCGGAAATCGGGCCCGAGGTGGACGACCGGGAACTCTTGGATTTTCCGGCCGAAAGTCTCGACGTGGTGATTACCAATAAGGCCGTGGACGGCAAGACCTTGAAAGAGATCGCCGAGTCCGACGCCGGCCGCCAGGGCCGGGGAGTGTTCCTGCGGAAGCTCTTGCGGGGCGGCCATGAGATGCCTCTCACCCTGGGCACCGTGGTGGACCGGGGGGATGTCCTCACCATCGCCGGGGCCCAGACGGACGTGGAGCGGGCGGCCAAACTCCTGGGCTACGCCGACCGGCCTACGGACATGACCGACATGGTGTTCGTGGGCTTCGGCATCCTGCTGGGCGGTCTGGTGGGCGCCCTGTCCTTCAAGGCGGGGAAAGTGCCCTTGAGCCTGAGCACCAGCGGCGGCGCCTTGATCTCCGGGCTGATCTTCGGCTGGCTGCGCGGGGTCCACCCCACCTTCGGCCGCATCCCCGGTCCGGCTCTGTGGGTCATGAACAACGTGGGGCTCAACACCTTTATTGCGGTGGTGGGCATCAGCGCCGGACCGGGCTTCGTGGCGGGCTTGAAAGAAGCTGGGGTGATGCTGTTCTTCGCCGGGATCTTCATCACGCTGCTGCCCTTTGTGGTGGGCATTTTCGCCGGGAAATACCTCTTCAAGATGCATCCGGCCATCTTGTTGGGCGCCTGCGCCGGGGCTCGCACCACCACCGCGGCCCTGGGCGCCATCCAGGACGCGGCCCAAAGCAAGGTGCCGGCCCTGGGCTATACCGTGACTTACGCGGTGGGCAACACCCTGCTGACTATCTGGGGAGTGGTGATCGTCATTATGATGCAGTGAAATTCCTCCAGGGCGACGTCATGGCAAGCCCCATATTGGGGGTCACCCGTAAAAAGTCATTTTCCCCTCTCCCCCAATGGGGGAGAGGGTCAGGGTGAGGGGGAAGTAATCTTCTCGGAGCAAAAAGGGCGTTAGCGAATTTATGAACTGTTTGATGACGTATAACGCTCATCCTCCTCAGCAAAAACCTAACCGGACAGTGCTGGGAAACATTAGGGTTTCTGGTTAGCCAAAACTGGAAGTTTGGAGACAGGAGGAACTTTATGGAGTGGTTGGCAAGCACCCTGAGGCAATACCCGGAGTTGGCGGTTTTTCTGGCCCTGGGGCTGGGCTACTTCATCGGTAAGCAAAAGTTCAAGGGGTTCAGCCTGGGCGCGGTTACCGGCACGCTTTTGGCCGGGGTGCTCATCGGCCAGTTACACATCACCGTCTCCCCCAATGTCAAGGCCGTCTTCTTCCTCATGTTCCTCTTTGCGGTGGGCTACGGGGTGGGTCCCCAGTTCTTTCGGGGTTTAAAGAGCGACGGGTTGTCCCAGGTACTGTTTGCCCTAGTCCTGTGCCTGACCTGTCTGATCTGCACCTACCTGGCGGCGCTATTCCTCCATTTCCCGGTTGGCTCGGCCGCGGGCTTGCTCTCCGGGGCCTGCACCATTTCGGCGGTAATCGGGGTGGCCAGCGAGACCATCAATCAACTGGCCATTCCGGTCAAGCAAAAAGCCGCCTATCTCAACCAGATCCCGGTGGCCTACGCGGTGACTTACATCTTCGGCACCGCGGGGGCGGTGTGGTTTCTCCCCTCCATGGGGCCGAAACTTCTGGGGGTGGACCTGCCCGCGGCGTGCAAGGAACTGGAAGCCAAGATGGGGGCCGGGCAACCGGAGCCGGGGGTGGTGTCGGCTTATACCGGTCTGGTGGTGCGGGCCTACCGGTTAACCAATCCTAGTCTGGTGGGCAAGACGGTGGCCGAAATCGAGGCCCGATTCGCGTCCCAGCGGGTTTATGTGGACCGCCTGCGCCTGGGAGGAAAAGTCGTGGACACGAAACCGGACCTGGTGGTTCAGGCAGGCGACGTGGTGGCCCTGGCTTCTTACCGCGAGGAACTGCTGGAGATTGAGAAGGACATCGGGCCGGAGTTGGACGACCGGGAGGTCCTGGACTTCCCGGCCGAGCACCTCGATGTGGTGATCACCAACAAAGCCGTTGCCGGCAAGACGTTGAAAGAAATTGCCGACTCAGAGATCGGCCGGCAGGGCAGGGGGGTGTTCATCAGAAAGCTTACCCGGGGCGGGGTGGAGATGCCGGTCACCCTGGGCACGGAGATCGACCGGGGCGACGTGCTCACCCTGGCCGGGGCCCGGGTTGATGTGGACCGGGTGGCCAAGCTGGCCGGCTACGCCGAGCGCCCCACGGACGCCACCGACATGGTGTTCGTGGGCTTCGGCATCCTGTTGGGCGGCCTGATCGGCGCCCTGTCCTTCAAAATCGGGGCGATCCCCTTAAGTCTGAGTACCAGCGGCGGGGCGCTGATGGGGGGCCTGGGGTTCGGCTGGCTGCGTTCGGTTCACCCCACCTTTGGCCGCATCCCCGGTCCGGCCCTCTGGGTCATGAACAGCGTGGGGCTTACGACTTTTATTGCGGTGGTGGGCATCGATGCCGGCCCGGAATTCGTGATGGGCCTGAAACAGGCCGGCATTGGGCTATTTTTTGCCGGGGTCTTTGTCACCCTCACGCCATTGGTGGTGGGCATTTATGCCGGCAAGTACCTGTTCAAAATGCATCCGGGGATTATCCTGGGGGCCTGCTCCGGGGCGCGAGCCGTCACCGCGGCCCTGGGCGCCATCCAGGACGCGGCCCAAAGCAAGGTGCCGGCCCTGGGCTATACCGTGACTTACGCGGTGGGCAACACCCTGCTCATCATCTGGGGGGTGGTGATTGTCCTTTTGCTGGGTTGAAGGTAAGTGCTCAGCCATCAGCTATCAGCTTTGCTCTGGTTCCCAAGCAGGAGCTTGGGAACCAGAAGAAAAAGCTGAACGCTTGCCCCAAATTTATCCCAAGGAGGGAAAAATTCCATGGACGAATCCATCGCCACCTTGCGCCAATATGACAAGTTGAGCCCCTTCGAAATCAAGGACAAACTCATCTCCCTGGCCAAGGAACACGCCCAAAAGGCCGCCGCGGCCATGCTGAACGCCGGCCGGGGCAACCCCAACTGGGTAGCCACCACCCCCCGGGAGGCCTTCTTCACCCTGGGCCAGTTCGCCATTACCGAATCCAAGCGCGTCATGGACCTCCCCAACCTGGGCGGCATGCCGGCCCAGGATGGCATGGCGGCGCGCCTAACGGCCTGGCTGGAAAAGAACGCCCCGACCCCGGGAATCGATTTCCTCAAGGAAATGACTCCCTTCGCGGTGAAAAATTTCGGCTTCGACCCCGACGCTTTCGTGCACGAATTAGTGGACTCCCTCATTGCCGACAACTACCCCGTGCCTGACCGGATGCTGGCCCACAATGAAAAAGTGGTGCATGCCTACCTGACGTGGGCCATGTGCAGCAACCAGCCGCCGCCGGGCACCTTCGACCTGTTCGCCACCGAAGGCGGCACCGCGGCCATGTGCTATGTCTTTTCGTCCCTGATGGCCAACAAGATTCTCCGCCAGGGCGACACCATCGCCCTGGGGACCCCCATTTTTTCGCCCTATATCGAAATCCCGGCCTTAAGTGATTACAGCTTCAAGGTGGTGGAAGTGATGGCCACCCAGGAGAACCTCTACCAATTCAGCGACGCCGAGTTGGCCAAACTGGAGGACCCCAAGGTCAAGGCCTTCTTCCTCATCAACCCCAGCAACCCGCCGTCGGTGGCCGTCAGCCCCGAGGTGATCGGCAAGCTGGTCAACCTGGTTAAGACTAAGCGGCCGGATCTCATCATCCTGACGGACGACGTGTACGGTACCTTTGTCAAAGGCTTCCGGTCGCTTATGGCCGACCTGCCCCATAACACCATCGGGGTTTATTCCTACTCCAAATACATGGGCTGCACCGGCTGGCGCCTGGGCGTCATCGCCCTCCATGAGGACAACATCATTGATAAGATGATCGCCGGGCTCCCGGCCCCGGAGCGGGAGATTACCACCAAGCGGTATGAGAAGATCGCCCTGGACCCGGCCGGTCTCAAATTTATCGACCGCCTAGTGGCCGACAGCCGGGACGTGGCCCTGAACCACACCGCCGGTCTGTCGCTGCCCCAGCAGGCGCAGATGCTGCTGTTTTCCCTGTTCCAGCTCATGGACGAGGACAACAGCTACCAGGAATCGGTGATGAAGATCGTGGCCCACCGGGTCAAGATCATCCTGGAGGGCCTGGGGATCGACGTAAAGATCGGGCCGTACTATGCTGATTACTACGGCCTCATCGACTTCGAATTCTGGCTGAAGAAATATGTGGACGAGGGGGTAATCCAGTTCATCAAGGAAAATTACGACCCTCTGGACATCGTCTTTCGCCTGGCGGAGGACCACGCCATTGTGCTCTTAAACGGCGGCGGCTTTGACGCCCCGGACTGGTCGGTGCGGGTCTCGTTCGCCAACCTGCCGGATGCGGTTTATGAAGATATCGGCCGGGCAGTGCGGGCCGTGGCCCGGGGCTATGTGGAGGCGTATCGCCACGCCCAGGGTGGGAAAGGCAAGTGAAAGGAAAAACCATCCCAACGCCACAAATCATCAGCCTTTAGGTTGGTGGAAAATCTCATCAAAAGGAGAATGACAGCATGAGCAAAAAATTTGTGACCGTATTGGTTTGTCTGGCAATGGTGGCTCTGGTGGGGACCGCCATGGCCCAGCAGCAGGAAAAGGCGCCGGCCCCGGCAGCGCCGCAG
>JAGVPN010000198.1 GCA_020052215.1 Syntrophobacterales bacterium | reverse complement strand
TGGAGCAGACCGGCATCAAGCTCAGCGAATACGAGGGCATGATGGCGGAGATGGAGAACGGCGCCCTGGTCATCGACGATATCAGCCAGTTCGAAACCGAGCGGCTCATCGAAATCTACCGGCCCGACATCATCTGCGCCGGCATCAAGGAAAAATACGCCATTCAGAAGAGCGGCGTGCCCATGAAGCAACTGCACAGTTATGACTCCGGCGGACCGTATGCCGGTTTTAAGGGCGCCGTCAACTTCTACCGGGAGATCGACCGGATGGTCAACAGCAAGGTCTGGAAGTATCTGAAGGCGCCCTGGCAGAAGAATCCCGAACTGGCCGCCAAATATGCGTGGGAATGAACGGTGTCGGCCGAGGCTTTCCCGTCGGAACACCTGATTAACCGGCCTTGGCGCCTTAGCGTCTTGGCGAGAGAAAACTACTCACGCAAAGTCGCAAAGAGGATAAAGACATGTTACTGAGACATACACCCAAGGAAATCACGGAACGCACGGCCTTGAACATTAATCCGGCCAAGACCTGCCAGCCCATCGGGGCGATGTACGCCGCCCTGGGCATCCACAATTGCCTGCCCCACAGCCACGGCTCCCAGGGCTGCTACGCCTATCACCGCAGCGCCCTGACCCGGCACTTTAAAGAGCCGGTGATGGCGGGGACGAGCGCCTTCACCGAAGGCGCCTCCGTGTTCGGAGGGCAGGCCAACCTGCTCCAGGCCATCAACAACATCTTTACCATCTATGAGCCCGAGGTCATTGCGGTTCATACCACCTGCCTGTCGGAGACCATCGGGGACGACATCCCCCAGATCATCGCCAAGGCCAGGGATGAGGGCAAGATTCCCCCGGGCAGATACGTTATCCATGCCAACACCCCCAGTTACGTGGGGTCGCATGTCACCGGCTTCGCCAACATGGTGAAGGGCATGGTGGATTATTTCGCCACGGCCAACGGCCACAAGGAGAACCGGATCAACCTGATTCCCGGCTATGTGGAGCCTTCCGACATGGAGGAGATCAAGCGCCTTGCCGGTGAACTGGGGGTGTCCACCATCATGTTCCCCGACACCTCCAATGTGCTCAACGGCCCCCAGACCGGTAAGTATCATATGTATCCCACCGGCGGGGTCACGGTGGCCGATTTGATCCTGGCCGGCAGCAGCCAGGGCACAGTGGCCCTGGGGCCCCTGGCCTCCGGGCCGGCCGCCCGGGCCCTGGACACCAAGTGCAAGGTGCCCTGCGAAATCCTGAACCTGCCCATCGGCCTTATGGCTACGGACACCTTCATCGACACCTTGAGAAGGATCGCCGGGGTGACCGTGCCCGACTCTCTCAATATCGAGCGGGGCCGGCTCCTGGACGTCATCACCGACATGCATCAGTATTTCTTCGGCCGCAAGGTGGCCCTGGCGGGGGACCCGGATCAGCTGATTTCCCTCACCGAGTTTCTGGTGTCCATCGACATGTGGCCCATTCATATCGTCACCGGCACCCCGGGCAAAAAGTTCGAAGCCCGGATTAAGGAGATCACCAAGGACGTGCCGCACCCGGTCAACGTCAAGGCCGCCGGGGACATGTTCCTGCTGCACCAGTGGATCAAAAACGACCCGGTGGATCTGCTCATGGGCAACACCTATATGAAGTATATCGCCCGGGATGAAGACATCCCTCTGGTGCGGTTTGGCTTTCCCATCCTGGACCGCGTCGGCCACAGCTATTTCCCCACCGTGGGCTATCGGGGCGGATTGCGCCTGCTGGAAAAGATCCTGGACGCCCTCCTGGACCGCCAGGATCGGGATGCCTTGGAAGAGAGCTTCGAGCTTGTAATGTAGCGTAGGGGCGGACCTGCGTGTCCGCCCTGGACCTGGGCCGACACATAGGTCGGCCCCTACGAACGCCGCAGGCTAAAGCCTGCGGCTACAGGAAAAGGATCATTCTCATGGAAAAACCTGAACATCATATCTTCGTGTGTATGAGTTTCCGGGGCCTGGAGCCCAAGGGCAAGTGCATCAAGAAAAATGCCCCTGATCTGCTGGGTTACCTGGAGTCGGAACTGGCGGACCGCGGTATGGACAACGTCATGGTGTCCAGCACCGGTTGCTTGAAACTCTGCGAAAAAGGACCGGTGGTGTTGATCTATCCGCAAGGGTATTGGTATCAGGGGGTAGACGGTGAGGAGGCCATCGACGCTATCCTGGACGGCCTGGAAAACGGCGGCCCGGCTAAGGAGTATTTGGTGGGGTGAGAAGGTCGACGGAACGTCATATCGCCAGGCGGCGTTCGGCAACATTAATCCCCTCTCCCTTGAGGGCTAACCATTACCCACAAGTCTGGAAGTGGTTGATTCAACAAGTTTTTGGTGGCACAGGCTTTATAGCCTGTGCGAGGATTTTCGCACAGCCTGGAAAGGCTGTGCCACCAGTCAGAAAAACTTGTGGGTAAGGATAAGCCCTTGAGGGAGAGGGTGAGGGTGAGGGTGAAAAGAAGCCATGAAGACGGCCATTTTCGAAGAACGTCAGGACCAGATCCACCGCAAGGGTGAAGCGCCCTTCCAGATGGACTGCAACCGGGAGTCCCTGGCGGGGGCGGTGAGCCAGCGGGCCTGCGTCTTCTGCGGCGCCCGGGTGGTGCTCTACCCCATCGCCGATGCCCTGCACCTGGTCCACGGCCCCATCGGCTGCGCCGCCTACACCTGGGACATCCGGGGCGCCCTGTCGTCGGGCCCGGCACTCCACCGCCTGAGTTTTTCCACCGACCTCCAGGAAATGGACGTGATCTTCGGGGGCGAGAGCAAGCTCTACCGGGCCCTGACCGAACTCATTGACCGGTATCACCCCAAGGCGGCCTTTGTCTACTCCACCTGCATCGTGGGCATCATCGGCGACGACCTGGAAGGCGTATGTAAGAAGGTGAGCCGGGAGAAGTCCATCCCGGTCCTGCCGGTGCAGGCCGAAGGCTTCACGGGCAACAAGCGGGCCGGGTACAACGCCGCCTGCCAGGCCATGTTCCGCCTGGTGGGCACGGGGGACACCACGGGGATTAGCCGCCAGAGCCTGAATATCCTGGGCGACTTCAACCTGGCGGGAGAGATTTGGATCATCCGGGACTACTTCAAGCGCATGGGGATCGAAGTGGTGGCTAACATCACCGGCGACGGCCGGGTGGACGACATCCGCCGGGCCCATGGGGCGGCCTTGAACGTGGTCCAGTGTTCCGGGGCCACCATGGACCTGGCCAAGATGATGGAAGAGAAGTACGGCACGCCGCATCTGAGGGTGTCCTACTTCGGGGTGGAGGACATGGCCGAATCCCTCTACGACGTGGCCCGGTTCTTTAAGGACCCGGAGATGATGGCCCGCACCAAGGAGTTGGTCCGGGAGGAGTTGTCGGTCCTCTATCCCCAGCTCCGGGAATACCAGGCAGCCCTGGCGGGGAAAAAGGCCGCCATATACGTGGGTGGGGCCTTCAAGGCTTTTTCCCTGGTCAAGGCCTTCCGCCTTTTGGGCATGCAAGTGGTTCTGGTGGGCTCCCAGACCGGCACCCAGGCAGACTACCAGGAGTTGCACGACATCACCGACGAAGGCACCATTATCGTGGATGACTCTAACCCCCTGGAGTTGTCCAGCTTTCTTAAGGAGCAGGACGTGGACATCTTCGTGGGCGGGGTCAAAGAACGCCCCATTGCCTTCAAATTAGGGGTGGGCTTCTGCGACCATAACCACGAACGCAAGGAAGCCCTGGAAGGCTTTGTGGGCATGCTCAATTTCGCCCGGGAGGTTTACAACACTGTCATGAGCCCGGTGTGGCGCTTCGTGCCCCGCCGAAGCGGGGCAGGGGGAAAAGGGTAAAAGGGGATACGGGAGTGGACTTATCGTCTATAACATGTGCTCCAAAAACCTAAATCCCCCCTAACCCCCCTTTTCCAAAGGGGGGAACTTAGCGAAATTCCTTTGAAAGTCCCCCTTTGAAAAAGGGGGATTTAGGGGCAATACTGTTCACTTAATAATAATTCTGTGGTATCCTGTGACAACCTATAACAGGA
>JAGVPN010000157.1 GCA_020052215.1 Syntrophobacterales bacterium | reverse complement strand
TGTCGGGCAATGAGCCAGTTGAACAGCGCCGTGTGGGCGCCGCCCAGGTGGAGGGCGCCGGTGGGGCTGGGGGAAAATCGGGTGCGCACTTCTGACATGTTACCTTCCTTATAAGACTATCAGCCTTTTTACCATAATTTTGCGGCCATGGCCAATGAATTTCCCCGGCGGAAATACCTTGCACCAGGGTATACCCTGGTATAGTAATGAACTTATGGTAGAAACAGCTGGGCCCAGGGGTTGACGGAAATCAGGAGGAAGCATGATGCAGGGCAAGATCCCGGAACAGGGGCCGCGCCTACAGCTGTGGCTGCGGTCCCCATCCCGGGCTCAACCGTGATGGGGTTGGCTTAATGAAAGGTGAAACGTTGTTCAGATACGAGATTCAAACAGGCGTTGACCACCTCGGGGTCGTAGCGATCCCCCTGATGCTGGGTAATTTCCTCCAGCGCCAGGGCATAACCCAGGGCCGGGCGATAAGGACGGTGAGAAACCATGGCTTCCACCACATCCGCCACCGCTAAAATTTTTGCTTCGGGGATGATGTCGGGGTCTGTAAGTCCGTAAGGATAACCTGAGCCATCGAGCCGCTCATGGTGTTGGACCACCGCCAGCGCTACCGGCCAGGGAAAATCTATTTCCTTTAAGATATCGAATCCTGCCTGGGGGTGAATTTTGATCAGGTTAAATTCGTATTTACTCAATTTGCTGGGTTTGCTGAGGATCTCCCCCGGCACGGCGATTTTCCCCAGATCATGAAGAAATCCCATGACCCGCATCCCCTCGATAAATTCGGATGATTTTCCCATCTCTTCAGCCAGGGCGCAGGCGAGTTGGACGACCCGCCTTTGGTGGCCGGCCGTATACGGGTCTTTCGATTCCAGAGTGTTGCCCAGGGCTTTGACCGTCCCGTTCAAGGCCTTCTGTAAATTTGTGAGACTTTCCTCAACGGTTTGCTCGGCGTTCACCCGGAAGGTGATATCCTGGATATACTTGATAACCCCTTTCATTTTCCCCGTGGTTTTACTGAACCAGGGGAAAGCATGCACATCTGTCCAGCACAGGTTCTTGTCACCAAGGTTTTTCAATCGGATGGTTTCGAAATGCGGTTCAGCGGTGAGCATGGTGCGATGCGCGGGACAAGGCTGACAGGGTTCGGACTTGCCATGATGAACCTCATAGCACTTTTTCCCAACCAGAGGGAGCGCCTGTTTGTACCACTTCTCCAGGGTGGAATTGACCTGCACAATATTATAATTTAAGTCGATGACGCAAATGCCATCAAGAATACTGCTAAAAATGCTGGAAAGAAATCTTTCCCCCTCTTGCAGGGCCTCTTCGGCTTGTTTTTGCGGCGTAATATCGAAGAATATGCCGCTCACATATTGAATCCTTCCACTCTTATTGCAAACTATCTGGCTTCTTTCCTGAATCCAAAGAAATTTATTTTTTCGGTCTCTTATTCGATATTCCCTCACATATGATTTATTAGTTTTGAGTCCTTGAACGAATGCCTGTTTGACTTCGTCAAAGTCTTCTTCAAAAACTAAATCAGTCCATTTACGCTGCCTGGATTCGAAATCCTTTCTTGGATATCCGGTCATCGCTTCGACTTTTTGGTCAAAGAAATCAACTGACCCATCTAAATATCCCTTAAATACCACCGCCGGAATATTGTTTAAAAGTAACTTAAAATCCTGGTCGTTCTGTAGCAGCACCTCGATGGTCGGTTGGCAAGCCTGGTTTGCTTCCAATGGTTTGGCCGCCTGTTGCCCATTTCCTGGCTGCGGTTGCGGTTTCTGAGACTTAAGGTAGCTTTGATGCATTTTGTTTATCACCCGTAGACCTCCATCCTTGATTTGCTGCCAGCGTACTGAAAAAACAGTAACTTCTGGTCCAGCGGATTTTCCCGTAAAATCCCTTACAGATTAATGGAGTGGATTCCAGGTAACAATAAGGGAAATCCCTAATACTGGGGTGATAAATCCCTGATTTTGGGATGCGAAAAATTGGGAATTGGGGCAATGGGCGGCGGAAAAGGCGAACTCCTCCCGAGGCCGGCTCAATCCGGGGCTGGCCCGGGACCGGGAATTGGCGCCGGGCAAGTCAAAAACTCGCTGGTTTTAGCGGCCGCGATCAGGTACAATGCCCCCCACCTGAAGCTCTGGGTTCAACCGGATGAGCCCCGACGGACGGCAGCCTTGAAACCTCCGGCCGGCGCCTGGGGTTCTGGGTGACGGAAATTGTGATGATGATTGGGCCGTCGGGGCGCAAGGGCGCCAAAGATTCAGGCAACGGCAGAAATAACGCCGCCTTGGGCGGGGATGGGACCCGGGTGGGAGCCCCGCTATTCGTCGATGTCAGGAGGGTAAGGACATAATGGTAAGAAAAACCGTCATATCAGGGGTAATGATCGCCTGGGCCGTGATCCTGCTGTCGGCCATGACCCTGTCGGCCCAGGACCGGATGTTCACCTATGACTATTCCTTCAAGCCCGGTTCGGAGCCGGATGGGTTCAGGGGTCTCAAGTGGCAGACGAACATCGCCACCCTGGACCCGCTGCACACCATGGAAGTTATTGAGATACTCGGGCCGTTTATCTACTACAAAAAAAAGCAGGAAGATTTACAGTTGGTAACGGTCAAACTCGACGACATCACCTATGAGTTCTGGAACGGCAAGTTTTCCGGCGTCATCACTAAAGTCCGGGGTGATAACCAATTTCAAATCTTGAAAGAATATGTTTTTGCCAGGTTTGGGCCGGGACAAAGGTCAAAAATCTTGGAACAATTAAATGCCCAGGATTTTTACTATAACGGGGTTAAAACCCGGATGTATTTGAAATTCAGCGACATTGACCGGACCGGAGAGCTCAGCATGTATTCCATCGCGCTCCTCGGCAAACAACAGAGCCTCGACACGTTGTATCTGAGGGAGAGGGCCAAGGAGAAAATCGAGGCCTGGGAAAAAGCCAAGAAAAAGTAAGGCAAAAGCTGCCTGGGTAGGCCTGGTCTCCGGGCGCGATGCAGCCATAAGCTCATGGTGCGTAAGACGCACCCTTGCAAAACCTTTCGTAACAGCAGTCTTTGGTGGAAAAGGCTTTATAGCTTGGGCGGGATTTTGGGCGCAGCCTGGAAAGGCTGCGCCACCGATAAAAAAACTTGTGGGTTAATGATAAGGGCTTCAACTGACGGGCTGGGAGCGAGGGGGAGAGAACCCCTTCATGAGGAGAAAGGAGAACCCGGTAATCAGGACTGTGATGAGCGTGGTCAGGAGAAAGCCGTCCTGAAAGCCGACCAGGCCGATGATCGGGCCCAGGCCCGCGGCGCTGACCATCATGCCCAGGTAGATGGCGGAGTTATAGCCTCCCATGGCGATGCTCCGGTGTTCCGGGGGGACGGTTTCGACGCAGAGGGCCGCCACCGAGGTGAAGGTCAGACCCATGCTGAATCCCATGGCCACGGCACTGAGGATGAAATAAAGCGGCCGCCGGGAAAGCCCGTAGCCGGCCAGAGAGGCCGCCACCCCGAGAAGCCCCCAGACCACCAGGAGGGTGCGGTGTTTCACCCGGTCGCTCAGGTGTCCGAAGGGGAGGCGGGAGACGGCGTTAATCACGCCCTGGACGGCAAAGACCAGGCCGATCTGCCCGTAGGTCAGTCCCTGCTCGTGGGCATGCAAGGGCAGGTAGGTGATGAAGACGCCCAAGGCGAAGCACCCCCCGCCCGTGGCCAGCCAGGCGCCCAACAAGGGTAGATTTTTCCCCACTTCCCGGATGATGGCCTTGCCCAGGACGGGTTGGATGGGTGGCGTCGGCATGACGTCCCGGGCCCGGGGCAGGAAAAAGACCATGGCCCAGAAGGTCGCGAAGATACTGAGGCCCGACAGGATAAACACCTGGGAAAAGCCCCAGACCTCGGCCACGAAGCCCCCGGCCGCGGGCCCCAGGCTCATGCCGACATAGATCGCGGTGGTGTACCAGCCATAGAACCGGCCCAGGTGGGTGGGCGGCGAGATGCCGGCCACATAGGACATGGTGGTGGGGCCGAACGCGGCCAGCCCGGCGCCGGAAAACAGGTAGATCCAGATGAGCTGGTGCGGCGTGGAACCCACGGCCAGGAGAAAGGAAGAGGCGGCCAGGATCAGCAGTCCCACCCCGGCCAGCAGCTTCATGCCCAGCCGGTTGACGATCAGACCCAGGGGCAGGGACAAAGCCCCGGCGGACAGCAGGAAGGCGCCGTTGATCAGGCCCACCACGACCGTATCGGCGCCCAGAGATTGGGCGAAGAGCGGCACCACCGGGAAGCGCATGTAGGTGCCGAAGTAGCATCCCAGGACCACCGAACAGCAGATCAGCAGCAGGACGGCATAGCGGGGAGTGGGGACCGGTTCGGGATTCATGAAAGGCTTGGTTCACCGTCGGCCGGGGTGAGTGCGGAGCATTGGTAGCCAGGTCCCGCCGGGCGCAGTCAAATCAGGCCCCGGGGCCGGATGCGGCGGCCAACGGGCGGGATGACGACCGGGACCCGTGTCCGCCGTTCTGGGCCAGAATGGTCCTCATCCGGCCCGGGTTAATTCGGACACCTTGGTCTTGAGACGCTTCACTAATTCGGCGTAAGACGATTCGTGGATAATCCGGCTGAACTGAGACCGGTAGTTGCTCACCAGGCTGACGCCCTCGATCATCACGTCGTAGACCTTCCAGGTCCCGGCTTCATTGATGAGGCGGTAGTTCAGGGGGATCCGGTCGTTGGCCCGCACCACTACGGTGCGCACTTCGGCGTAATCGCCGTCCAGAATCTCGCCGGTATAGTCAATTTTTACCCGCTGGGCGTACTTCTCGATCTTATCGGAGTAGGAGGCCTCCAGCAGTTGGGCAAAAATCTGCACAAACTCCTGCCGTTGGCCGGCGCTGAGTTTGCCCCAGGTGGGTCCCAGGGAGCGCTTGGCCATTTCCTGGTAATCGAAGTAGGGATCTACGAGGCGCTTGACTTTCTGGCGCCGTTCTTCCCCCTTGTAAGCGGGATCCTGGAGGATAGTCAAAGCCTTTTCGATGACCTGGCGGGCAATCTCGGTGGGAGGCCCCGCCCAGGCCACGGCCACCCCCACCAGCAGGTTTAAGGTTAACCCGAAAATTACGGTCCTGGTCAACAAACCACTCATGGCGCACTCCTTTGCTTCAGGCCCTTAGAGCTTTTTCTATGAAATGAAACAAGCCATGGATTCGATGTAGGGGCGGTTCGCGAACCGCCCCTACGTTTCGTCCGCAAATTCTTAACCGCAGCCCGTCCTCAAACCTTGCCGTGGATATAGCTGCTGAGCAATTCTTCCAGGTCGATGGCGGATTCGGTGTTGATGATCTTGCCACCCGGGGGGATGAGTTTTTCAGAACCTCCCGGGGACAGCTTGACGAATTTATCTCCGATAATCCCCTTGGTGCGGATGGAGGCGATGGCATCGTCGTGCACCTTGACTCCCGGCTCCAACTTCAGACTGATGCGAGCCTGGTACATGGGGGTGATTTGGATGGAATCCACCCGGCCCACTTCCACCCCGGCCACTTCCACCGCGGCCCCGGTCTTGAGTCCGGAGGCATTCTCGAAATTGGCGAAGACCTGGTAGCCAGTTTTGATAATCTCCATCTTGCCCAGGTTAATGGCCAGATAAGCCAGGCATGCCAGGCCCATCAGGACGAAGAAACCCACGGTCATCTCCAGATTGGCTCTTTTCATAAGATTGTCTAGGCCTCCAGAAAATCGACTTCCCCGCGGATGAAACTCTGGACCACCGGGTCAGGATGGTTTTGAATCTCCTCGGCGGTACCCGCCGCAATGATGCGGCCCTGGTGGAGCATGGCCACCTGGTCCGCCACCTGAAAGACCTCGGGAATGTCGTGGCTGACCACCAGGGCCGTGTAGCCACTCTCCTGATGGGTCTTGGCGATCAGATGAAAAACGGTGTTGGCCATGGGCGGGTCCAACCCGGTGACCGGCTCATCAAAGAACATGATCTCCGGCTCCTGAATCATGGCCCGGGCCAGGGCCACCCGCTTTTTCATGCCGCCGCTCAGTTCGTCGGGAAGCTTGGTTTCAACTTCCGAGGTCAGATTCATCTGGGCCAGACGGAACCGAACCCTTTGCCCAATCTCGGCCTCCGGCAGGCGGGTTTTTTCCCGCAGGGGAAAGGCGATATTTTCAAAGACGTTCAGGGAGTCGAACAGGGCCCCGCCCTGAAACAGCACGCCGAAGCGCCGCTTGAATTCCCGCAGCTGGCGGCCCCCCAGCAGGGACATATCCTGGCCGTCCACGATGATCTGGCCGGAGTCGGGTTTCAGCAAGCCGACGATGTGCTTTAAGAGCACGCTTTTGCCCACCCCGCTCTTGCCGATCACCACCGTGATTTGGCCCAGGGGCATCGTCAGGTTGATGCCGTCCAGGACTTTATGACCGCTAAAGGACTTGACCAGGTTAATTATCTTGACCATATTTTACATGAAAAAGGACGTGAGCACATAGTCCCACGCCAAAACCAGCACCGCGGACAGGACCACGGTCTGGTTGGTGGCCTTGCTCACCCCTTCGGCCCCGGGTCCGGTGTGATACCCCTTGTAACAGGCCACCAGGATGATGGTGAGGCCGAACACCAGGGATTTGACGATGCCGCCGTTAATATCCAGGGGCACGACGCTCCGAGCCATGCCGGCGAAATAGGAGCCGGAGCTGACCCCCAGGAGGACCACGCCGACGAGATAGCCGCCCAGGATACCCACCACGTCGAAGATGGCGGTGAGCAACGGCACTGCGATGACCCCGGCCAGCAGTTTGGGCATCACCACATATTGCAGGGGGTTGACGGCCATGGTGTCCAGGGCGTCCAACTGCTCGGTGATCCGCATGATGCCGATCTCGGCGGTGACTGCGGACCCGGCCCGGGCCGAGACCATGATGCCGGTGAGCACCGGCCCCATCTCCCGAATCAGACTCAAGGCCACCGCCGACCCCAGGGCCCCCTCGGAACCGTACTGTTTCAAAGTGTAGTAGCCCTGCAAGGCCATGACCATGCCCGTAAAGGCGCCGGTGAGCATAACGATTAGGGTGGATTTGACCCCGATCTGATAAATTTCCTCCAGGACCCGCCGGGGCCGGAAGGGCGGCACCAAGGCCAGGCTCAGACCCTCCAGCAGGAAGATCATCATGCCTCCGGCCTCCTGGACGATGTTCAACGAGCGTTGTCCCAACTGACGGACGAGGTTGGCCATGGGCTATCCCGATAAAAAGTTAATATAAAAAATTAAATGAAAACCGGCGAAAAAGCAAGAGCGAAAGGCAACCCTTCCCTGGGCTCGGGGCCGGAATCCCGGCGGAAGGTGAGCAAGGCCCCAGACAGGGCGCGGCGTTCCCCCGGCCTATCTTTATCCGTAAAAAAAGCGGCGTGGCAAGCCTCACCCTTGATACCCTTATGATGCCCTTTTCGGAAAATCCCGCCGGAAGGATAAAATCATTGACGGCCCGAACAACTCTGATTAACATTATGTCAAGATTGGTAAGCGTTCAGGCTCGTTATCGGCCAGGAAATATGACATTGGAGGAAAAATGGCGGTTAGGTTAGCCATCAATGGCTTCGGGCGTATCGGCCGGTGTCTCACCCGGCTCATGGCTTCCACCGATAAGGACCTGGAATTGGTGGCCATCAACTCCCGGGCGGACATCGCCAGGGATATTCATCTGTTTAAATATGATTCGGTCCATGGCCGGTTCCCGGGCGTTGTGGCCGCGCAGGGGGAAAACCTCATCATTAACGACCGCCAAGTGAGGGTCACCCGAGTTATGGACCCGGAAGGCCTCCCCTGGAAGGAGTTGGGGGTGGACATCGTACTGGAATCCACCGGCGCCTTTCGGGACCGGGCTTCCAATGAAGGGCATCTCCGGGCCGGGGCGCAAAGAGTCATCCTGGGGGCCCCGGGGAAAAAGCTCGATGCCACCTTTGTCTATGGGGTCAATCACCAAGACTTCGATCCGGCCCGCCACCGGATCATCTCCAACGCCTCCTGCACCACCAACTGTCTGGCGCCGGTGGTAAAAGTGCTGCATGACGCCTTTGGCCTGGAGTACGGTCTGATGACCACCTGTCATTCTTATACCATGGATCAGCGCCTCCTGGATGGCTCCCACAGCGACTTCAGAAGGGCCCGGGCCGCCTGCTTGTCCATGATTCCCACCTCCACCGGCGCCGCCCGGGCGGTCACCGAGGTTTTGCCGGAATTGGCCGGCCGGCTGGACGGTCTCTCCGTCCGGGTCCCCACGCCCAACGTGTCCCTGGTGGACCTGGTGGCCACCGTGACCCGGCCCACCTCCAGGGAGGAGGTGAACCAGGCCTTCGTTGCGGCCGCGGCCGGGTCTCTTGGCGGGATCTTGGATGTGTCCTTCGAGCCCCTGGTGTCCATAGACCATAACGGGTCCGGTTTTTCCGCCGTGGTGGATGCCGAGCTTACCAACGTCATGGGTGGAAACCTGGTAAAAGTGATGGCGTGGTATGATAACGAGATGGGTTTTTCCAACCGGATGCTGGATCTGGCGGCGTACGTCGGTCGCCACGTGGTTTAATCTGCAAGCACTAGGAGCTGCCTGTGAAATTCATTGATGAGATTGATATCAAGGGAAAGACCCTTTTCATCCGGGTGGATTTTAACGTCCCTCTGGACCAGAACCGCAATATTACTGACGACACCCGCATCCGGGCCGTGTTGCCCACCATAAATTATTGCCTGGAAGCCGATGCCAGGGTCATCCTGGCTTCTCATTTAGGCAGGCCCAAAGGCCAGCGGGAGGAAGCCTTCTCCCTGGCGCCGGTGGCCCGGCGGCTGGCGTACCGGCTGCACAAGAATGTAAAGCTGGCGCCGAATAGCGTCGGCCCCGAGGTAGAGAAGGCCAAGGCCGAAATGAAGCCAGGCGATGTCCTCCTCCTGGAAAACCTGCGCTATCACCCCGAGGAAGAGAAAAACGACCAGGATTTTGCCCGGGAATTGATGAAAGGCGTCGACGTCTACGTGGATGACGCCTTCGCAGTGGCCCACCGGGCCCATGCCTCGGTGGAAGCGGTCACTCATTTCGCCCCCATCTGCGTCGGGGGTTTCCTGATGCGGGACGAGGTGCATTATTTTCACCGGGCCATGGAGGACCCGGCCCGGCCCCTGGTGGCCCTCATCGGCGGCGCCAAGATTTCCGGCAAGCTCACGGCCCTGAAGAACCTCTTGCAGCACGTGGACAAGATGATTATCGGCGGGGCCATGGCCAACACCTTTCTTAAGGTTATGGGTTACGAAGTGGGCAAATCCCTGGTGGAGGACAGCCTGTTGGATGCCGCCAAGGAGACCATGGCCGAGGCCTTGCATCGGAACGTGAAATTCTACCTGCCGGTGGACTGCGTGGTGGCCGACCGGCTGGACAAGCAGGCTGAAACCAAGATCATCCCGGTGCAGGAAGTGCCCAAAGACTGGCTCATCACCGACATCGGCCCGGCCACGGTGACGCTGTTCGGCGAGGCCCTGCAAAACGCCAAAACCATTGTGTGGAACGGGCCCATGGGGGCCTTCGAATACGACGCCTTCAGCCGGGGCACCATGGCCATGGTGCAAAAGGTGGCGGATTCCTATGCCCTGACCATCGTGGGCGGCGGCGACACCGACGTGGCCCTGCACAAGGCCGGGGACTTCCAGAAATTTTCCTATGTCTCCACCGGCGGCGGCGCCTTCATTGAACTGCTGGAAGGCAAAAAACTGCCGGGCATTCTGGCCCTGGAGGAATGGGCCCGGAGGAACGAGGATGCCTGAACGTCAACCCTTCATCGCCGGAAACTGGAAGATGCACAAGACCCTGGCCGAGGCTAAAACCCTGGCCCGGGATATCCGGGACGGGGCGGCCCCGGGCCGGCGGGCCGAGGTGGC
>JAGVPN010000384.1 GCA_020052215.1 Syntrophobacterales bacterium | reverse complement strand
GAGGTAGAGGAGGCCCAGGACATTGACCATCAAGTCCCGGCTCAGGTCGGGTATGTGGCTGTAAGCTATGAGGTAGAAGAGGAAGAGGACGAAGAGAATCCCCACCAGCACGAAGAGGGGGCCGCTTGGGTTGCACAGGGTGGTGACCCGCTGGGCGGTGCAGAAACTCAGGAGGAGCACCGATCCCAGGATAATGGCCTTCAGGCGGCGGAAGGCGTCGGCATCGGGGCCGAACATGCCCAAAAACTCCCACTGCGCCAGGCCGTTCACCACCAGGAGCAGCAGGATAAAAAAGACGTGCCCGCCCCAAAAAAGCGTCGCCAACAGCAGCGGCAGGAGGATCAGGGCGGTCAGCCAGCGTCGTGCGTGCAAGGGTCACCCCCTCTGGGTCAGTCACCGAATCAATTTATTTTTCCCAGAACCCAGTTATAGCGTTTGCCATAGATTCATTCCGTTTGGAGGTCCCCAAATCCCCCTAAATCCCCCTTTTTCAAAGGGGGACTTTAACAGCAATTCCTTGTAGTTCCCCCCTTTTTTAAAGGGGGGCAGGGGGGATTATAAGGGTTCCCATAACGGAAAAACTTTTGGCAGTTGCTATACGCCCCTACGCCCGGCGCCTGGCCCGGAGGCTCCAGAAAAGCAGCAGGCCGCCCGCCACCAGGAACAGGCCCAGGGCCATGCACTGGGTCAGGGGCATCCAGCCGAACCAGACCGGGCCCCGATAATCCAGGGGGCTCCGGAAAAATTCCACCACAAAGCGCACCAGCCCGGCCAGGCAAAAATACGTCAGGATCACCTGGCCGTCGAAGCTCTTTCTGGTCTTGAACCAGGACATGAACCCGAAGACCCCCAGGGCCAGGAAGGCCTCGTAAAGCTGGGCGGGGTGCAAAGGCTCCCTGAGGGGACAGAGGGTATCGGGGTTATTGAAGACCACGGCCCAGGGCAGGTCGGCAGGGGAACCCCAGCAACACCCGGCCATAAAACAGCCGAGGCGCCCGAAAAATTGCCCCAGGGGCAGGCCCACCCCCAGGGCGTCCAGGGTGGCGCGCCAGGGCAGGCCGTGGGTGCGGATGTAAAAGATGGCCACCAGTAAGGCCAGGATGACGCCGCCGTAGAAAACCAGCCCTCCTTCCCACAGGGCAAAGATTTTCAATGGGTGGGCGATGAAGGTGCGCAGCTCCAGCAGAACGTAGAGCAGACGAGAGCCCACCAGGGCCGCCAGGATGATATAGAAGCAGAGATCGAAAAATTTCCCCGAGGGTATTCCCAGGCGCCTGGCTTCCCGGCCGGCCACGAAGATGGCGCTCAAAAAGCCCAGGGCCAGGAGGAAGCCATAGGTAAAAATCTTGATGGGCCCGATTTCAAACAGGATTGGATGCATCAGCGGTTTTCTCGTCTCGGATAATGACCCACACCAGGATTGCCGTCCCCACGCACACCAGGCTGTCGGCTACGTTGAAAGCCGGCCAGTGGTAGCGTCCCCAAAACACGTCGATAAAATCCACCACTTCGCCCAGGCGGACCCGGTCAATCAGGTTGCCCAGGGCCCCGGTCAGGATCAGGCTGTAACCCACGGCCGCGGGCCAGTGGTCATCGGGCAGCCGCCACAACAGGTAGCCCAACACCCCCAGCACCAAAGCGGTGGTGGCCACAAAGAACAGCCAGGCGTATGCCGCCGACCAGCCGGACAACAGCCCGAAAGCCGCGCCCTTATTGTGGATGTGCACCAGGTTGAGTAGGCCCGGGATGAGGGGCACCTGGCTTCCCAGGGGCAACTTGAGCTGCACCAGCACCTTGGTCACCTGGTCCAGGGGCAGTCCCACCGCCAGAATCGGCAGGAGGATGGCTAACTTGCGGGACACGTCTCGCACCGTTTTTGGTCTTTGGTTTTTGGTTTTTCGTTAAAATAGCTCAAAATTGTCATAAGTTACAGATGAAGTTTGGTGCATATTAAAGTGAACAGTCATTCATGGGCCTTTGGCCCACCCGTAAAGCACGAAAAGATTATATTGGCTGGTGGCGCAGCCTTTCCAGGCTGCGCCCGACTATCCTGCTTCCTTGGCGCAGGCTGGAAAGTCTGCGCCACCGATTTAAAGAACTTTTCGGAACCGGCTATTATCCCTCCAGGACCTGACGGCAGCGGGCGCACACCTGGGGATGCCGGGGATCGTCCCCCACCCCTGGATAACGGAACCAGCAGCGGACGCATTTTTCACCCGCCGCCGGCTGAACGTCAACCAACAACCCCGGAATCTCTTGAGCGTCCTGGCCCCCCAGGGGTTGGCGCGCCACCTGGAGTTCCGCTACCTGGGCCAGGGTTTTGAGCTCCGCCGCCTGGTTTTTCAGCTTAGCATAAAGTTGATCGTCCCTGGTTCCCAAAATCACCGCGGCCTCCTGGGCCGTGGATAGGCGCTTTTCCTTCCGGGCCTCTTCCAGCCCGCGGTTGATGGCGCCCCGCACCTTGAGCAAAAAGTCGTACTTGACCAGCAACGCCTCATCGGGGAAACCCGGAGGCGGCGAGGGCCAGGCTCCCAGGTGCACGCTCTGGGGGCGGCCCGCCCCGGGAATATGCTCCCAGACCTCATCGGCGGTAAAAGAGAGGATGGGGGCCATGGCCAGGGTGAGGCCCAGGAGCAGGTCTTGTAAAGTGCTCTGGGCGCTGCGGCGTTCTCTGGAATCAGCCTGCGTTACGTAAAGCCGGTCCTTCAAAATGTCCAGATAGATGGCGCTGAGTTCCACCGCGCAAAACTGGTGCAGCCGGTGGAACGCCTGGTGAAATTCGTAATCCTCATAGGCCCGTTTGACCCGGGCCAGCAACTGGGCCAGCCAGGACAGGGCCAGGCGATCCAGTTCCTCCCGCTTATCCGGCTCCAGCCAGTGGATCTCCGGGTCAAAGTCAAAGAGATTCCCCAGCATAAAGCGGGCGGTGTTCCGGAAGCGCCGATAGGCGTCAGCCAGTTGCTTCAGGATGTCCGGCGATAATCTAACGTCGTCCCGGTAGTCCTCCGCCGCCACCCACAGCCTCAGGATCTCGGCGCCGTATTTGTCCATAACTTCCTGGGGGGCGATGACGTTGCCCAGGGACTTGGACATCTTGCGCCCGTCGCCGTCCACCACGAAGCCGTGAGTCAGCACCCCTTTATAAGGGGCCTGTCCCCGGGTGCCCACGCAGGTCAGGAGGCTCGAGTGAAACCAGCCCCGGTGCTGGTCCGAGCCCTCCAGGTAGAGGTCGGCGGGCCGCGCCAGGTCCGGGTCTGGTTCCAGCACCGCGGCCCAACTCACCCCGGAATCGAACCAGACATCCAGGATGTCCGTCTCTTTCTTGAAGTCCGAGGCGCCGCAGGCGCACGCCGTCCCCGGAGGCAGCAGGTCGGAGGCCGGGGTGTCGAACCAGAAATCCGCCCCTTCCAGGCGCACCCGCTGGATGATTCCCTGAAGAATCTCCGGGGTCAGGAGCACCGCCCCGCACGCCCGGCAGTGAAAGGCCACAATGGGCACGCCCCAGGCCCGCTGGCGGGAGATGCACCAGTCCGGACGCCGCTCCACCATCTGGTGGATGCGTTCCCGGCCCCAGCGGGGAATCCAGGCGACCCGGTCGATGGCCGCCAGGGCCTTGCCCCTGAGATCGTTGGCCTCCATGGAGATGAACCACTGCTCCGTGGCCCTAAAGATGATGGGCTGCTTGCAGCGCCAGCAGTGGGGGTAGCTGTGGGTGGTGTCTGCCTTCGCCAGGAGCCGGCCGCGCTGTTCCAGGAGTTCGATGATCCCGGCGTTGGCCTCCCACACCTTTTGTCCGGCAAACTCCGGCACTTCCTGGGTGAACTTGCCGCCGTCGTCCACCGGCGAATAAGGCTCAAGGCCATAACGACGGCCGCTGTCGTAGTCCTCCTGGCCGTGCCCCGGGGCGATGTGCACCAGCCCGGTGCCCGCCTCCAGGGTGACGTAGCTCGCCAGGATGACCTGGGAGTTTTGGTCCAGCCAGGGGTGACGGCAGAGAGCGCCCTCCAGGGCGCGCCCCTTGACTCTGAGGATTTCTTGCCCCTTAAACCCCCAGGCGCTCAGCAGAGCCGGGGCCAGGTCCGCGGCCACCACCAGGACTTCGTTGCCCAGGTCCACGGCGGCGTACTCCAAATCCGGATGCGCCGCGATGGCGAGGTTCGCCGGCAGAGTCCAGGGGGTGGTGGTCCAGATCACGAGTGAGATATTTTTATAAGTACCCAATTCTATAACCTGGTCCGGTGCCTTAACCAGTGGAAATTTCACGAAGATGGTGGGGGTGCAGTGGTCTTCGTATTCCACTTCGGCTTCGGCCAGGGCGGTGCGGCAGGTGGCGCACCAGTGGATGGGCTTTTTGCTTCGGTGAATGGCGCCGCTGAAATAAAACTGGCCGTATTCTTCCAGGATTTCGGCCACGTAAGCGGGCCGCATGGTAAGGTAGGGATGGTCCCAGTTGCCCAGCACTCCCAGACGCTGGAATTCGACGCGCTGGATGTCGATGAACTTTTCGGCGTAGGCCCGGCAGAGCCGGCGGATCTCCACCTTGGACAGGCTGGCGCCTTTAGCCTTCAGTTCCTTGCCCACCTGGTGTTCGATGGGCAGGCCGTGGCAATCCCAGCCCGGCACGTAGGGGCTGTCGTAGCCCGTCATCTGGCGGGATTTGACGATGATATCCTTGAGAATCTTGTTTAAGGCGTGTCCCAGGTGGATGTGGCCGTTGGCATAGGGGGGGCCGTCATGCAGGACAAACTTGGGGCGCCCCTGGCTTTGCGCCCTGATCTGGCCGTACAGGTCCAGGTCGGCCCAGCGCTTCAGGAACAACGGCTCCCGCCGGGGCAGATCGGCTTTCATGGGAAAATCGGTGCGGGGCAGATTAAGGGTCTCTTTATAATTCATCCAGCGGCCTCCGGAACACAATTTTTTTATGGTATCACATCCCCTCCCGGCAAGGAATCAATAAGACACCGGGACCCGGTGCCCGAACCCCGGAGCTGCATCCGGCCGACGCCCGGCAAAAGCAACCGCCAGCGTTTTTGGCCGCCTTGACCGGAGGCGAACCTTTGGGATAAAATAAATAATGCGGCAAGGGATCAAGGCTTTTCTGCTGTCGGCGTTCGTGTTTCCCGGGTTGGGGCAACTCTATAACCAGGATCGCAGAAAGGGCGTCGCCCTGGTCCTGGGGACCAACCTCCTGCTGGGCGTAACCCTGCTGGTGGGGATGGTGCTCTTTTCCCAGGAATATATGGCGGTCTTCTACCCCCGCCCCTTGATCTGGGAACTGGTCAAGGTCCTGCTCCTTGATACCATTTCGCACCCGCTGTTCTGGATCCCCTTCGGCCTGCTCCTGGCCCTGTGGGGCTTTGGCATGGTGGACGCGGCCCGGGGCGCCGGGCGGCAACCGCCGGCCTCGGACCAATAGCCATCGGGGGAAAAGATAGATGAGACAATACCTGCTGGATGAAATCGCCCGGCTTGATATCCCCCGGGTCCGGGAGTATCTCAACCAATGTGCCGTGGCCGCGGGCCTGGAAGATATTTGGTGGGTGGACTTGCCGGAGGATTTGCTGAGCCCGGAACAGTTTTCCCACCGGGATTGCCGGCCGTTCCGGTTCGCGGTGGAGCTGGGGGATGACTTTGTGCGCTTCGAATTCCTCATCCGGAGCCGTGAAACCATGCGCTGCGCCTGCATCGGCTTCGCCACCCGCCAACAGCGGGACTTCATCCTGGCCTTCGCCGACCGCCTGGTAGAGGAATTAGGGCTCAGGACGTAAACCCGGCTTCCCCTGCCTTCACCTTCGACGGATAAAAGCCTTTATACCGAGTTGCGTTCAAAGAGCTACATCTGTAGGCGCAGGCTTTAGCCGGCGCCAGCACAGGCTGGAAAGCCTGTGCCACCTATTGACTGCCAATTGGTATTAGGCCTCCCCCCTCACTATCTCCCTTTACGCTAAACTTTCTTGAGCCAGATGGTCACCCCCTGGGGCGGCCAAGTTTCGCTGCTAATTCGCGTGAAATAATGCCCAGTTACCCATCCAGGTTATCCCACCGGTGGAGGACCTGCTGGAAAACTGCAGTTATGGTCAGCCAATCAGAGATCGATCCCCAGGCCAGAAACCTCCCTAACATTTCGCCTCCAGGGTTATCTAAACAATTAAGAAGCAAAATGGCGGGTGGCCCAGGGGAGTGGGTGCCACGCTGAACCCGCCGCCAATGCCGGGAAAAGAGCTTCAGTTAGACTGCTTGATTAATCTGCAGGGGGATGGCCAAGGGAGGCAATATGGCCAACGTTTTTTTAGGGACAGCTTTGTTATCGGGCATCCTGGCCGTTTCGGGGTGCGCCGGGCTGCTTCCAGCTATGGGGGCTTTAGGGTCCCTCGGCGGTGAGGGGCAGGCCGGCGCCTATGACCCCGGGACAGGCGGGGGCTATGCCGAGCCGGTTCAATCCTATTATGAGCCCCAGCCCGCCGCTTATGCCGGCAACCCCGAAGATTACTACCAGCAGACCCAGCCGGGTCCCCAAGCAAACGGGAGGTATGCTTCCGCACCGGCAGGTCGTTGGATAGACCCGCGCCAGCGGCGCCAGCAGGACCGAATCCAACAGGGACTGGCTTCCGGGCAATTAACCCCCGGAGAAGCTAGGCGTTTGCAAATGGAGCAGGCGCGAATCCGGGGTGCGGAAGCGCGGATGAGAGCCAACGGCAACCTGAGTCCCCAGGAACGGGCCCGCCTCAATGCCATGCAACAGAGAAGCAGCCAGGACATTTATCGGCTAAGGCACAATGGCGTTCAAGCCGGACCCACAGCGCAATCCCGGCCCACAGGGCCGGCGCGGCCTACGGCGCAATTGCGTCCTGCGAGGCAGCCCCGAGCCGCAGTGCAATCGCGAGCCGCAGCCCAACCCCGGGCCAAAGCCAAACCGCGGCAATCGCGACAGACCCGCCCGCAATAATGGCAGCGCGCCCTGACGCCGCCTAATACCAAGTTGCGGTCAAAAAACTATGAATATGCATGTCATTCTGAACGGAGCCTAGCGGAGTGAAGAATCTCGGCGGCTTAAAAAGAGAGATTCTTCGCGGCGCTCAGAATGACAAAAATAGTCTTTTGGGTGTAGGGGCGGTTCGCGAACCGCCCCTACGGGGACTTTTCAAGGCGGAGCATCAAAGCGTTCCCTTTCTTTCCCCCTGAGCCTTGCCGGGGTTATCGGCTCCCCCCGCTTCCAGGGGGGACCGGCGGGCCGGGCATGCGGCCAATTTTTCCCGGAAACCCGTTTCCTCCTAAAAGAATTCTCTATCCAACAAAAAATGTGGGGGATGCCCTTGCCTTTTCATTAGAAGTAATTATTACTGATAAAGAGAATTATCTAAAGTTCGTCAAACCCGTGCCGGCGGAATGGTTTCGAGATGACGGTCGAGATGATAAATTTATAAGAACGTGCATCAACGACGGAGGTTCAGATGTCCAATCCTGAAGAAATGTGGCAGTGCCAGTTAACCAACTGCGGCTATATCTATGACCCGGCCCACGGCGACAAGAAGGGCAAGATCCCCAAGGGCGCCCGGTTCGAAGACCTGCCGGACGACTGGAAGTGCCCGTGCTGCGGCTCCAGCAAAGCCATGTTCAAGCCTCTGGCCGGGCCGGGTTCGGTGGCCGAGCAGGCGATCAAGTGCGCCAAGTGAGCCATGGCTGAGTCGGAGACGGAAAAATCAGCCCGGTGCGCCGGGCTAACCTGACAGGAGGCCAAGGCCATGAACGCTACCCAGGACAAAACCTTTTGGAAGTGCAGTAAGTGCGGTTACACCATCACTCAACCCATGCCCCCGGAGCAGTGCCCCGAGTGCAAGGAGACCTGCGAATTCAAGAATGTGACCTGCTTTACGCCGGAATGCGGGTTCGGCAATATCGACCCGCGCCTTTAGAGGAGCGGTTTGATCATTTTCTCGAAATCCTCTTTACTCCGGGCCCCCAGGACTTTGTGAGCAATGTTGCCCTGCTTGTCAATGATGAAGGTGATGGGCACCAGTTCCACGTTGCCGTAGGCTTTGCTCACCCCATCATTTCCCTCGAGCACCGGATAAGCCAGGCTCAACTGCTTGACGATTTGCTTCAGCTGTTCGGGGGTGGAAGACAGACCGATCCCCAGGGTCTGGAAGCCCTGCCCCTTGAGTTCCTGGTCCATTTTGCTCAGATGCGGCATCTCCTCCCGGCACGGTCCGCAAAAAAAGGTGAAAAAGTTGATTAACACCACCTTGCCCTTGAACTGGCTCAGGCTGTATTCTTTGCCGTTCTGGACGGCTTTCAATTTGAAGTCCGGGGCGCTGCCGGCGGCCCAACCCGAGGCGGCCGCGGTCACGAGGAACAGAACCGCCATCAGCACTATCCAGAATCTCGCCGGACCCAAAGTGGTTTTCGTCTGCATGCATATCTCCTTACCTTAAGTTGCTCTTCAATTTTCGCTATATTATATATCCGAAAAATTCCGGCGCCACTAGATGATCATTTTTCTTCCCTTTTTGCGGGCCTCCTCCAGGCTGTTCTTCCCCCGGCCCCGGCTCTTCCTATCCCCTCCCCGGTATTATTGGGGAGACATGGGAGAGTGGCGGGAAATGACCTGCCTAAAACTTTCTCCGGGTTGACATTCCGCCACCGGAATCTTAGTTTTTTACAACAGAGCTTGATAAAGTCCCAAAACGCCAGAAAGGAGACGTGCTCTATGCGCAAACACCGTATGCTTTTGAGTCTGGTTATGGCAGGAATCTTGCTGTTCGTGGTCGCCGCGGCCAAAGCCGAAGAAGGGCCGATCTACCCCATCGGCGAAGTCACCATTGAAGCCAAACAACTGGCCGCGGGGGTGGGTTACAGTTGGGGTGACGGCGTCATGAAATTCCAGGGCAAGGAGTACCGTTTCGCCGTCCAGGGCCTCAACGTGGCGGCGGTGGGATTCTCGAAGATCCACGCCGTAGGCGACGTCTACAACCTGAAGACCGCTGCCGATTTGGCCGGCAAGTATGTGGCGGTGAGCGCCGGCTTGAGCCTGGCCAAAGGCGTCGCCGGTCTGAGCATGAGGAACAACAAGGGCGTGGTCATCAATCTGAGGTCGGCCCAGCAGGGGGTGCAGCTGAACCTGGGGGTGGACGGCTTCAGCATTACCATGAAATAGCATTCGCCGCGCTGGAGGACCAACCCTCCCTTTTGCGGCTGCAGGCTTGACGGCGGGCGTTGGCTCCCAGCGCCCGCCTTTTTTTGCGGTTCCTGGAGATTCTTGATAAAATCAGCTGTCAATTCAAAAAGATCGCGGTTTCCGGCAGATTTACTTCACTGATTAGATCAATCACCGATAAGTTGGACCGAAGTCGCCCTCTTGATGCAGCCATGATGTTACCCCTACCCATCATTGCCCCACCACTTCGGAGCGCCCGGCATGCATAGCAATCTCGTCGCCTGGTCAAAGTCTCTGCGCTTTTTGCAGCTCACCGTCTTTATCCTCTTGTTTCTTCTGATCCTGCCGTTCATCGGCGGCCACCCGTACATCAGCCTTATCTTCCAGTTCCTACTCTTGAACGCCTTGCTGGTGTCTCTGTCGGCCAGCGACCGCCTTCCCCGGCTGCGTTGGGTCCTGGTGGCGCTCTGGACAGCCGGGATAGTCCTTTTTTCCAAGTTCAACCTGTTTCCCGGACCAGGCCCGCACCGATTGGAGCTGGTGCTCGCCGCGTCTTTTTACCTGCTGTTTCTGGTGGGCTGTATCGCCGCCACCCTCACCTATGTCTTTAAAAGCCCCCGGGTTACCCTGGACACCATCTTCGCGGCGGTGGTGGCCTACTTTTTCATCGGCATCATCTTTTCCACCTTTTACAGCATCTTATATTCCTTTAATCCCGGCTCGTTCAACCTGACGCTGGCAACTACCCCGGACGAACCCCATCTCCTGACTACCGAAATGGTCTATTTCAGTCTGAGTACCATCGTGGGTGTGGGCTTCGGCGACATTCTGCCTCTTTTGCCCTTCCCCCGCATGGTGGCGGTGGTGGAGGCGGTGGTGGGCCACTTTTACATCGCGGTGCTCATCAGCTGGCTGGTGGGCATGTTCATTTCCCAGGCGCTGCGACCCTGTCCGGAGCCGACAACGCCGGAAAATCTCGGTCCTCCAGGCGACTGAACGATATGGCGACAACCGGGGCGGGGCGCGGCGGGATTCTTATGCCGACGAGCAATACCTTGGAGCAAGTTTCTGGGGAGATTTTCTGGGCGACCTCAGATTCCTGGTTTATCATGGTGACCGGATTGATTGTGTCTCAACCCGGCACCATGTTTGCAGTATTTTTATTGCAATATTTTTTTAAAAAAACTAAAATATTAAAGAATACTCGGGATTACCACCTTAGGAACCGGCGCAAAGCGGCGTATCATGTTTCAGAAAATTAACATAGCGTTCATAATCATTACGATGTTGTTGGGGCTGGCGGGCCCCGCCAAAGCCGAAACCATCAGTTTCACCGCTGGCGACATCGTCAACTGGATGGCCCTCGCGGGGGTTCCCCTCCATAAATCTAGCCTCGAGCATGGTGAGGAGGTCTGGGGCCTCAGCCGGGTGCGGGTGATCCCCGAGGTCAGCACCCCCGGCACCCCTGGCAGCCCCGGTGGATATACCATTAATATTGCCCAGAGCGGTGTTTCCCCCGGCTATGTCTCCTGGCGGGCCCAAACGGATGCTATCGGCAACCCTCCTTATGGCAACGGCGTCACTAACACCGGCTGGCATGCCTCGTTTAACGATACCCATATCTACGAGTGGCAGGGTTCCTGGTTTTACACCGGCGACATGTATCTCATCTCGGATCTGAACGCCTCCGACTTTGCGGCGCGGTTCCCATCGTCATACCCCGGTTATTCGCAAATGCCCATATTCAAGATGCCCGACAATACAAGGTTCACCCTGAATTTCACTCTGAATCCGGGCGTCACCTGGCTAAATCAGGGGTTTTACTTCCTGGTGGACGGCAACTGGTATAATAACTGGTACGATGGCGCGTCGTACACCAATCCCACCGCGTTCACCGGAGATTATGGCCATAACTCGCTTACTAGCGGCAATCTCTCGGGCAATATTTACTACGGCTACCATGGAACCGTCCCCCTGCCCGGCTCCCTGATCCTCCTGGGGCTGGCGTGGGTGAGGCTGAGGCGGCGTTAAAGCGGTTGGCGGGATGGACCGTCCCCGGCGGGGTCAGACATGGCGTTGCCTTTTTATACCGTTTTCGGTTTTCGGTTTTCGGTTAAAAGACTTTTAATTATCCATAAGTTAACAAATTGGTTTGTTGCAGCAGAAACCGAATTTGGTATTAGTTGCCGACGCCCAGGCAAATTGCCCGTCACCTGGCCAAGCCCGGAAACTTTTGTAAAATTCCCCAGATAGATGATTCGATATCAGGCACAGGGGAGGCGGCCGGGCGGCCAACCCGGGAGGCCCCCCACCTGGATCAGGCCGGCGGTTCCCCAAAGACTGCCTCATACCAACGATCATTTCCTTCCAGACACAACGAAGTATGAAAATGTAGGACAGCCGCCCCCGGCTGTCCATGGGCAGGCGAGGGCGCCTGCCCTACACTTACAT
>JAGVPN010000210.1 GCA_020052215.1 Syntrophobacterales bacterium | reverse complement strand
CGGGGCGCTCTTGGCTCTGACCCTGACCCACCTGGGGGATGTGGCCCGGGTCCATAAGGACTATATGTCGGCCTTGAATTATTACCACCAGGCCCTCCTGGCCGATACGGGAGGTAAAGACCCCCGGGGCCGGGCCTTGCGCCAGGAACGCCTGGGGCGCACCTTTCTGGACATGCAGGACTACGACCGGGCCGCAATGTACCTCAAGGAGGCCCTCAGCGAATTCCGCCGCCTCCAGGATACCGACGGCATTGCCGCGGCGCTCAAGGACTTGACGCGGCTGGCCCTGGCCCGGGGCGATCAGAAGGCGGCGCAGCTCAACGGCACGCTCCTGCTGGGTATCTACCAGGCCCGGGGTCAGGAGCAGGAAGCCAAGGAACTGGAGGCCCTGCTCAAATAGGGCAGGCGGGAGGCAAGAAATGTTCGGCACGCGCATGAAACTGTTTAAGCTTTCAGGCTTTGAGGTGCGCATCGATCTGAGCTGGCTGGTTATCGCGGTGCTGGTCACCTGGTCCCTGGCGAAAGGGGTATTTCCCGCCTGGTATCCGCACCTCTCTCCCATGACTTACTGGATTATGGGGGTGGTGGGGGCGTTAGGACTGTTTATTTCCATCGTGGCCCATGAGTTTTGCCACTCCGTGGTGGCCCGGAACTACGGCATGCCCATGAAGGGCATCACCCTGTTCATCTTTGGCGGGGTGGCGGAGATGGGGGAGGAGCCGCCTACCGCCAAGGCCGAATTCATGATGGCCATTGTGGGACCTTTGTCCAGCCTGGTGATCGGGGGCGTATTTTACCTGGTTTACCGTGGGGGAGAGGCCGGCGGCTGGAATACGCCGGTCAATGCCGTCACCTATTATCTCTGCTACATCAACCTCATCCTGGCGGCCTTCAACCTCCTGCCGGCCTTTCCCTTAGACGGCGGGCGGGTGCTGCGCTCCATCCTGTGGGGCGCCAAGGACAACTTGCGCTGGGCCACTCAGGTCTCTTCGTCCATCGGCGCGGCCTTCGGCCTCGGCCTCATCTTCCTGGGCGTCCTGCAGTTCATCGGCGGCAACGTTATCGGCGGGGTGTGGATGTTCCTCATCGGCATGTTCCTGAGAAACGCCGCCCAGATGTCGTACCAGCAGCTGTTGGTGCGCAAGGCCCTGGAGGGCGAACCGGTGCGCCGCTTCATGAACCCCCACCCGGTGACGGTGCCGGATTCCATCACCGTGGCCCAACTGGTGGAAGATTATATCTACAAGTATCATCATAAAATGTTCCCGGTTATGGCCGGGGATAAGCTGGCGGGCTGCATCACCACCCGGCAGGTGAAGGATATCCCCCGGGAGGCGTGGGACCGGGAGACCATCCGGGAAGCGGCCAGCCCCTGTTCGGAGGAAAACACCATCTCGCCGGGCACCGACGCCATCAAGGCCCTGGCCATGATGAACCAGAGCGGGCTCAGCCGGCTGCTGGTGGTGGAAAACGGCCGCCTGGCGGGGTTGGTAACCTTAAAAGACCTGCTGGATTTCTTTTCCCTCAAGGTGGAACTGGAAGAGCAGAACTGAGGCGGGCCGGTTTGGTTTTCCGGTGGCGGGGCGCCGGGGTCGCCGCTTTTTAAGGCTTGGGACCCTAGAGCCGGGCCGCCTGGCGCAGGGCGCTCTCCCCCGGGCTGGCCGGGAAGAGCAACTCCCGGTACATCCGGAAGGCGGCGTCCATGAGCACTTCCAGGTTGACCACGTCCTCCCGGTTGTAAGTGAGCAGCAGTTCCAGGGCGCCCTTGTCCCCCCGCTGGTAACGCTCCCAAAGGAGCACCGCCATGTAACCGTCCATGCCGTTTACCTCCTTGGGGCGGTGGATGCCGAAGCGGGGTTCGATGCGCTTCAGTCCCCCCTTGAACCCCAGGCGGGCCATGAGAAAACGCAGGTCCACGTGGGCCGGGGGCAGGCTCAACTCGGGGAAGTAGGCCTTGAGCACCGGCAGGTCGAACTGGGTGCCGTTGAAGGTGACCAGGAGGTCGAACTCCGCCAGAGCCTGGGGAAATTTATGCAGGTTGTGCCCCTGGACGAACTGGCGCATATTCTGGCCGTCGAAGAGGCCCACCACCGTCACCAGGAGGCCCGGCCAGACTTTACCGGTGGTTTCGATGTCCAGATATGCGGTGCGGGGTCGGAATTGGCGGAAGAGGCGCCAGTGCTCTGTAGCCTGGAGCCGGGCGGCGAAATAGGCGGCGTCCTGGGTGTGGTCCAGTGACCCCGCAAGTTCCGTTTTCAGCCAGTCCAGCCGTCCCCGGGACAGCCCCTGGATCCGTTTGGCGGCCAGAAAATCCTCCCAGGTGGCCAGCCCTTGACGCCAGAAATGGGTTTCGCGCCGGGGGCCCACCCCGGGCAGATGGATGAAGGTGCGCTTTAACATTATGTTAGCATATCACCGGGCCTGACTTTTGTCACTCTGGCGATATCGGCATTGACAGGTCAAGGCCGACGTGGCATATTCCCACGAGAAACAGGGAGTTGGAAAAGGTGACGGATACACCCGGGGCTTCTCATACCGAGTTGCAATCAAAAGGTAATTATTGGTAGCCGCAGGCTTTAGCCTGCGCCTGCACAGGCTGGAAAGCCTGTGCTACCATTTGGGTGCG
>JAGVPN010000181.1 GCA_020052215.1 Syntrophobacterales bacterium | reverse complement strand
CCGTCAAACAAGTAATAATCCGAATTGTAGGGGCGGTTCGCGAACCGCCCCTACGGTGGTTGCGACCATAAAGCCAGAATTACCTCTATGACGGCAACTCGGTATAAAAGGCCGAGCAGTAATCGGGGGCGGCAAAGGCGGGATGCGCTTCGCTTTCCCGCCCTACGGCGACTAAAAACCAAAAACCAAAAACTGCCTTACCCCGCGGCGGCTTCCTGGGGGCGGAGGCATTTGAGGCTGTAGTCTTCGGTTTTGAAGGCTTTCAGGACGCGGTCCATGACGGCGTCGGAGGTCAGGGCCAGGTCCAGCTGGCGGCAGAAGGCGATTAAGAGTCCCGCCAGCTCCAGGGTTTGCTCGGTTTCCAGGAGGGAGAGCTTGACCAGGCGGCCCTGGACCAGGTCCCCTTTGGTCTGGGCCTTGAAGCCCAGGTCGTCCAGAAGTTGCTTGACTAGGCGGGCCCGGCGCTCCCGGCGGTCGATTTGGGCGGCCCCGCCCTTGAACTGAAAGCTGATGTAGTTGTCGTTTTTCTCCTCAGAGATGAAGGCGTCCACGATGCCGAAGTGGTAGCCGATGCGGGAGTTGAAATTGAGGTAGGATTCGGTGACGATGGCGAAGCTCTTGCCCCCCAGGCCGCGCTCGGACTTGGCGGTGTCGTACATGGTGTTGGCGAAGACCGAGATGAAGCCCTTGAGGTCCGGGGCCACCTGGCCGGCCCAGGTCACCCCGGGGTGGTGGAAGCCCCGGAGCAGGGCCTTGAAGGGGCGGCTGAGGATGTCGTCTTCGGTGACCTGTTCCCGGCCCGTGACCTTGAGGCCGCCCCCCAGGTCCAGGATGAACAGGTTCAGGGGCAGGTCGGTTTTGAGGCGGCTGACGTGGTGGGAAGCGAGGGCTTTTTCCATGTCCGGGATGAACATGGCGTCCATGGCCTTTTCGTGGCAGAATCGGGTGATGTCGTGGAGGGTGCGGCAATTCTTCGCTTGGAACTCCGGGCTTTCGGGGTCCAGGAGATTCAAGCGGGAGGTGAACTTCAAGATACGGCGCAATTTGAGAAAAACCGGGTCACTGCGCCAGGCTTCATCCGGCTTAACATTGCGGGCCAGCAACTCGGGCAAGATGCCGGGATAGACCAGGGCGGCGTCGGCATCCACGGTGACCAGTTGGCCGGGGTGGAGGACCTTGGTGGCGCCGCCCACCTCCACCAGGGTGGGAATGCGGAACTCCCGGGCCAGGATGCTCATGTGCCCGGTGGGACTGCCCACCTCGGTGATGATGGCGGCAATGCGGTCCATGACCAGGACCAGGCGGGCGGAGGGCTGGCGGCCCACCACCACGGCCCCGGGGGGGATGCGGCTGACGTCTTCATCATGAAAGAAGTGGTGGACCCGGCCGGCGGCCACGCCCCCCACCGCCCGGATGCCGTGGTGGAGGATGGGCCCCACCGTGGGCGAAGGGACGGGGGGCCGCTCCTCTTCGGCAAAGGCCGGGGCGCTGATCCTCAGGGGCCGGGATTGCAGGATGATGAGGTTGCCCGCCTCGCCCACGGTCCACTCGATATCCTGGGGCTGGCCGAAATGGTCCTCCAAATCCAGGGCGATTTCGGCCAGGGTCAGGACCTGGTCGTCGGTGAGGCAGGGTGCCCGGGCCTGGTCCGGGGCCAGGGTGATCTCCTCCACCCCCCCAGCCGGGCCGCAGGTGAGGGCCACGGGTTTTTCGGCCACCCGGCGCTGGGTGATGGGGTAGGGGTCCTGGCGGCTCACCATGAAGAGGTCCGGGGAGACGGTGCCGTCCACCGCGTACTGGCCCAGGCCCCACACCGCGGAAACCATGACGGTGTCGTCCTGGGGGGCGTGAGGGTCCAGGGAAAACATGACGCCGCTGGACCGGGCCGGGACCATGGCCAGGACGCCCACGGCCATGGGGAGGGCGTTGACGGAAAACTGCTGGTATTTCCAGTAGAAAATGGCCCGGGAAGTAAACTTGCTGGCCACGATCTCCTTGTAGTGCCCGGGCAAAGAAGCCGCGTCGACGTTCAAGAGGGTGGCGAACTGGCCGGCGAAAGAGAATTCGGTGTCCTCCCCCACGGCGCTGGAGCGCACCGCCAGCCAGGGGGTGGGGAGGTCCCGGGCCGCCTGGACCATGGCTTCTTCCAGGTCTGAGGGCAGGGGGGCCTGGCGCACCATGGCCTGGAGTTCCCGGCTGATGGTCTTGAGGCTGTCCAGGTCTTCGATGTTGGCCTGGGAGAGTTTGGCGGCAAGGTCCGCGGCCAGGCTGGAGGATTCCAGAAAGCGTTTATAAGCCGCGGCGGTAATGGCGAAGCCCTGGGGCACCGGCAGGCCGACGCGGTTGCCGATCTCGCCGAGGTTGGCCATCTTGCCGCCCACCGCCGGGGCCAGCTCCCGGTGCAGGGCCGATAAGGGCAGGATAAACGGGGTGTCCGGGATAGTGGGGACCGCTGCCAACTCCGTCAGCATCTCTTCCTGAAGGCTCTGGCAGATGGGCACCAGGTCGGATTGATAGCGATTATTGGTGAGAAGATTGAGGGCGGTCACCATGCCGGAGACCTGTTCGCCCAAGTTGTTTACCTGGGAAGAGATATAGCTGGAGTCAAAGACGTAATCGCCGGAAAGTTTTTCCTCCATGTCCGCCATGGTTTCCAGGGCCTGGTTGTTGTGGTCTAGCAGGCGGCGGAAATGGGTGAATTTCTCCTGCAGGCGAACCTGTTCGGTCGGTTCCGGTTCTTTGAGAAAACGCCGCAGGAATTTGAACATAGTAGCCAGTAGTCAGTAGTCAGTAGTCAGTGTTCAGTAGTTAGTGGTTAGTGGTTAGTGGTTAGCTGGAGGGCGTGCCGTGGGGGCCGGATTTTGGAGGCTTGGTCCCGCTATAACTGATAACTACCAACTGGCCACTGACTACTGTTTTTTCAACTCCGCCAGTTCCCCTTGCATGCGCTTCCACTCCAGGGCCCGCTTGATGGTGATGAGGATGGTCTCCTTACGGAAGGGCTTGGTGATAAAATCGTAGGCGCCTTTCTGGATGGCCTCTTCCGCGGTCTCAATGGTGCCGTAGGCGGTAATCACAATAATGGGGATAGCGGCATCGATATTCTTGACGATGCCGATGAGATCGATGCCATCCACCAGGGGCATTTTGAGATCGGTGACCACCAGGCCATAATGACTTTCCTGGAGCAATTTGCTTACTTCCAGGGGATTATTGGTCGTGGTGACCTCATAGCCGGTCTTATCCATCAGGATAGTTTTCAGCAATCTGAGCAT
>JAGVPN010000055.1 GCA_020052215.1 Syntrophobacterales bacterium | reverse complement strand
CCGGCGCAATGATGTCGGGATTAGGTCGGTGTCCTTGCCGGATGGCACGATCAACAAGATGGACGTGGGCGAGTGGCTGGAGTCGGTGGAGAAAACCCTTAAACGGTATCGGATAAGACCCGGCTGATGGCTCCCAAAGATCCCATAACCTCGCTTAAGAAGATCGAACAGGCGATTATCGCCAAGGCGATTCAGGCGGTCAACGCCACCGGGAAGAGGATCGAGGAGAAGTTGCTCCGGGAACATATGTCCGGACCCGGGGACAATTCTCTGGCCAAGCGCACTGGTACTGCGGCCCGTTCCATACATCTGGATCCGGCCGCGGTGGAAGCCGGTGGCACCCTGGTAGCCGCCAAGCTCTACGCCGGGGTGATTTATGCCAGGGTCCATTTCGGCCCCCGGGGCAGCGAAGTGACCATTACCCCGGTCAAGGCCAAGATGCTGGCTATTCCATTGGCCGCGGCCAAGACCGGGGCTGGGGTGGCCCGGGTCGGGCCCACTTCGGGTATCTGGGGGCCTACCAAATGTTTCCGGAGCAAGGCCGGCAATCTGATCATCTGGGGCTACAAGACCGGCAAGGCGGATATGGGAACGCGGCAAAAGACGGTCACCGGCGGCCAGGGCAACGCGGTCAGCCTTTCTTATGCCAAGAAGGCCATGAAAGATGGGGAGCTAATCCCCCTCTTCGTCCTCAAGGACTCCGTGGTAATCAAGCGCCGGATCGACCCCAAGGTGGATTTGGCTCAATGGGCCAAGCCCATTTTAACCGAGGAAATTAAAAAGGCCGGGCTTCTCAAAGCCGGATAAACGCCATGGCGGACACCGTTAAAACTCAAGTGATGAAGGCCCTGGAAACCGTCCTGAGAGCCGGAGTCCCGGAAGTCAAGACGGTGGCCCGGCGGGAGCCGGTAGGGACGGACCTGGATAAAGTCGGTCTCCCGGCCCTTTATCTTTATGAAGACGATGAAAGCGGAGCCAGGCACAACCGGCTGAGGTGGGGAATTATCCGGGTGGAGATGGCGGTTTTCGTCCGACTTGTCCCCAGCAGCAAAGACCCGGGCTTCCAAGCCTTTTACGACCTGGCGGATACCATCGCCGGGCGGGTTTACATGGTGATCCAGTCGAGCCCAGGCCTGGCGGGCCTGGTGATCCAGGCCGCGGAAGACCCCAGGCGCAAGGCCATAGGCAACGAAACCTTTGGGGAATTGGTTCTGAGATATCGCATCACTTACGGGCACGCCGCGGGCGATGCCTTCACTACTCAAATCACGTAAGGAGGTATGCCGCGATGCAAGCGCCCAACATTGAAAATATATTTCTGGCTGGCGGGATCATTTTCTTTTTCGATCCGGGCACTGGTGAAAGGGACCTGGGTCTGATCGAAGAGCCCCCGGACGTGGAGCCCAAATCTTCTGAGATCAAGGTTTTCAGCAACCGTTCCGGCCAGCGCCGGCTGGTCAAGACCTTCAGCACCGAGGAAGAGGTCATTTGGAACTTCAAACTCCAGGAACTGGTGGCTGCCAATATACAGGCCTTTTTCAAGGGAGGCCCCCTTGAAATCGTGGGGGCTGGCAGCGCCGCAGCGGTGGACCAGAAGCTTATCCTGAACGGCCAGTTGCCTGTCTCCATCGGCAAATATGGCATCTCGGCGGTGACGGTGCGCCAGTTCCTGAATAAGTGTCTGGTATACGACGGGGCCGCCTATACGGACTTTTCGGCGGAAGCCGACAGCCTGGCCGGGACGCCCTTCGATCTCCTGGCTGGGGCCGACGATTTCGTCTATTTCGGCAAGGCCACCAAATTCAAAGAGCTTTACCTGGACCTGGTGGTGAACGGCAACTACACCGGGGTGGCCTGGGAATACTGGGCCGGTTCGGCCTGGCAGCCCCTGGTGACCGGTGGGGCCGGCCATAGCCTGAATGCCGACGGCAAGGTCAACTGGACCATTCCGGCCGATTGGGCCACCACCATCGTCAACAGCTCCGATCCCCTCTTTTGGGTGCGGGTGAAGTGCACCGCGGTGACCATCGTTGCCACCTGCAACTGCGCCCGGCAGAATGCGGTGCAGAACACTGATTACATCGTGGACCCGGGCCAGGTGGCGAACAGCCTCCTGAATGGGCGAATCGGCCGTTTGGCCGCGGGCTTCCTGGCTGATGGCGAGGAGGTGAAGGTCAACTATACCTATGCGACCTGGGAATCCCTGCGGTTCCCGGTGGCCAGCGCGGACTATCAACGGGGTGCGGCTCGCCTGCAATTCCGGCCCTCTCGGGGGTTTAAGTGGAGTTACATCATTCCCAAGTGCCAACTGAAGCCGAACGGCAAGCTGACCTTTGACGATAAGAAGCCGATGGAATTGCCCATGATCCTGGAGGTCGTGGACGCCTCCGCCACCAATCCTGGCGCCCCTTACGGCTATTGGGAATGTCTGAACGAGCAGTAATCAATCCCTGGAGGAATCATGTCGCCTGGTAAGGCCAAAGACGAGGTTGCGGTCCTGCTTTCCGTGGTCGAGATCGGCCCTTACAAAATCCAACCCTGGTCCTTCGGGCGTTTTAAAAAGGTCTATCCGGCCTTGATCGGGATAATCCCGGCCCTGAAGAACCTGGGCCTCACTTCCGAGAACGCCCAGGAAGTCCTGCTGGAAAGGGGCCTGGAAATAGTCGGGGCCATCCTGCCGACCTTCGCGGCTTTGATTGCGGCCACCCTGGATATCCCGGAAGAAGAGGTTGATGAGATGGACTTCGGCCAGGCCGCGGCCATCGGCCTCACCATCATTTCCCAAAACATTGAACGAATAAAAAACTCCTTGCCCCTGATCATGGGCCAGATCAAGGCCGTGATCAGGGCGACTTAAGTTTTACCCGGGTCCTGGAGGTCCTGGTCAGCCGGGGCCACGACCTCCAGGCCCTGCTCCATGACTACCCGATAGATTTGGTGCTGAACCTGCACCGGGCGGCCATGGAGAACCGGAAAGAACAGATTAAGGTCAATGTCCTGGGGTTTTCGGTAGCCGTGATGAACGCCCTGGATGCGGCCTTTGGCGGCGGTAAGGGGAAGATTTTGGATAACTGGCTCAAGGCGATTGACGGTCCGGGAGACTCCCGGAAGGAGCGACGACCTTCCCTCTCCCCCAACACCAGGGCCTTTTTTAGTGGCGCCCCGGTCGTGACCACAAAGGAATAGCCATGGCCGCCCAGGAAGACCTCGGGGTTCTGCTCAGCAAGATTGCGGTGGATGTAGCTGACCTGAAAAAGGGGCTGTCGGAAGGCCGCAATGAGCTTACTTCTTTCAAGACCATGGCGGAAGGCGTCGGGTCACAGGTAAAAAAAGCCCTCACCTTTACCGTGGGGGCCCTGGGCATCGGCGCCCTACTGATGGAATTTAAAGGCCTGCTTCAGGGCGTGACGGAGGTCGGGGCCAGGCTCGAAACCGTCAAGCTCGCCTCCTATGCCGTGGGGCAGAATTTCGGTTACACCTCCTCCAATATCGACCTGCTGGTCAATGATCTGAAACAATTCAAGGTCGCCACCAGCGACGCCTATGAGGCAGTTAGCCAATTCATCAGCCATGGCCTGGATCCCCGCCAA